>JALNWR010000026.1 GCA_023230795.1 Candidatus Cloacimonadota bacterium | reverse complement strand
GAAGTCAAAGCGCCTAAGTAATTGGTAGTATATGTATAGACTCCGTATGGCGCTTCAACTCCAAACAATCATCTTTCATGTAAACTCCAGACAATCTACAAAAAAGGAGAAGATCATGACTCAACCCAAGATTTGGTGGCGCTGCGGCAGCTTTTGCAGCATAGTTAGTCCCTTACCACATAACTATTCCCACACCATAGCTATTTCCTTACCACAGAACTATTCCCACACCGCATAGGCTTTGTAAAAGCGTCTGGGCAGATCGGCTACTGCGCAGCTCCACTGGATGCCGGTGAAGACACCTTCTGCGCTTACATCGCTAAAGCCGGTATAGGGATTGTCACTGGCGTAGATTTTGTAGCCCAGGGCGGTAGGGACGGGGGTGATATCCAGCAGCAGCTGGCCACCTGTTACAGAGATGCTGAGGGTGGTGGACACGGGCTCCGGGATATCCATGGTGGTGACTCTCATAAAGGGCGAATAGATGGAGTAGTTGCTGCCAAAATTTGTGCGCAGGCGGTAGTAATATGTGGTGCCAGCCGAGAGACCGCTGATCGCTTTATTGGTGGCGATGCCGGCGTTGTAGGAAGAATATCCGCTTACAGGGCTGGTAAAGAGGCTGTCTGTAGCCACCTGCAGCCAGTAGGACTCCCCGGTGATGGGCGCTGACCAGTGTGCGGTAAAGCTGTCGGTTTGGAGGTTTGTAGCGCTCTGAGGATATGGAGTCCACAACATATAGGCAAATTCGGGATGGTCGATGAAAGGGTTGCGGTTGCCCTGACGCTCCCAGATGCGCTGATTGCGGCGGTCTTCCCAGGCATCCGGCGGGTCTTCTTCATGCCATCGCAGCAGAGTGGAAAGTTTGCCATAATAGGGCTGGCCACTGGGCGAACTATTTACATAGTCCACTACTTCCAGATCAAAGGAAGTATCCGTGCCTTCATAGCGCAGGGCCATATACATGATCATGCGGGCGACATCGCCTTTTTCCTCATCTCTGGGCTCCCAGCTATAAGTAGAGCTATAGTTGCCGGTATTTCCGGAATATCCCGGATAAGGTGAGGCATCCACATACAGGTTTCCGCCTTCGTCAAAATCCTTGTTGCCTTTGGCAGAATTCACCGTGGCGTCGCAGGGGCGCATGTGATGAAGATCGGTGCCGGCGGGTCTGCTTTCGCCAAAGCCGCCATGAGACTTGCTCCAGGTGTGTTCACGGTTCCACTGGGTGATCCCTCCGCCGTTACTGCTTTTGGGGATGCTCCAGCCGGTATATATTTGGATAATGTTGTTGGAATTATTGGGGTCTTCATCCGTATAACGCAGTTGGGTCCAGAGCGCATCATAGCTATACTCGGTGCTATGGGTAGTTCTGAGCAGATCGTGCAGATCGCTTTTTAGATCGTCGCCAAAACCGCTGATATCGGTGTAATAGCCCGTGTAGGGATTGTCCAGTGTAGTAAAAGCAGCTGGATTGCCGGTGGCGGTGGAATTCAGATACAGGCTCTGGCTGCCGGAGCCATTGTACTCAAAAACTCTGAAATAGTAAGTGGTAGCAGGCTCCAGATTCTCCACCAGGACTCCGTTGTAGGGCAAATCCTCGATGAACTGGGTGGCGTCGTTATACACCACCTGCTGTCCGACTCCGTTATAGATAGGATTGGCAGCGGGGTCCGTGCCATCCGCCGGAGTCGAAAAATAGTTGCTGGTATTCATCACCACTATGCGTCTGGCGCCATTGCCTACTGTCCACTCCAGATTGATGGAACTGCGGGCTATAGAGGCTTCGATGTGGCTGGCCTGCACTGTGGGTGCCGAGACGCTCTGGGTGAATACTTCTATGGCATTTGAGTCTTCGCTGATGCCTTGGGAGTTCACCGCTCGCAGCCGGTAATAATAATCCGTATCCGGCTGCAGACCGGAGACTGTATAGCTGGTCACAAAGCCGACATCGAGGTCTTCATAGCCCGGCACATAGCTGAGCTCACGGCGGGAGAGATTGTGATAGCCAAAATTGCCGGAATAGTCCATAGGATAGCCTTCCCACTCTGCGGCGAGGGTAGTAAAAGCTTGCGGGCCGGTGCCGGTGGGATTCTGGCTGACTCCCTCAGTGATAAATGGTTTGCGCACCAGGGTCCTATCTACGGTAGTAATGGAATCCACAGTCCAGGCAGCACCCGGATCATCGCCGATCACACCAAAGATATCCACATAGGACTGGGTAGAAACTTTATACAGAGCAAGGGCGTCGTTACCGTTAAAGCCCAATACACCACCGTTATTGCTATAATCCGCAAGAGAGAGAAAGGCAGAGGTGGCAGAGCTATGAACCAGGGTGAAAACCTCACCATGAACCAATGTGCCGGAAAGCTGAAGATTAGTGGGGCTAAAGGAGCCATTGCTATACAGATGCACCCTGTAGTCCGAGAGATTTACGGTGTTGCCAGTGCCATTGAAGATCTCCAAGGCTTTGTTATTGCTGCTGCCTTCTACATATTCAGAGAAAAACAGGTCTGTAGCAGAGGAGGGCGGGGCAGCCGTGGTATATACATCCAGACGGTAAGAAGTGGCACCGGAAGCGGCCTGCCAATTTGCTACAAAAGATGAGGGAGTCACCCCAGTGGCCTCCAGGGCGAGAGGGGCCTGGGGCAATTGCACCGTCAGCACTTCTCCGGACAGCGACACATACTGCGTGGGAGCGCCCGGGGAGCTAATCTCTAGGTCTTCTGCATAGCTGCCGATAGATAGGTTGCCTTTCAAGCGGACATAGATCTGGGTAGCGGGCAGCATCCCGGAGCTGGGAGATAGCGATATTTGGCTGGAAAAATTTGAATTGCTGCTCAGGGATATTTCGTAAGAGGCCGCGGCGCTGATCACAAGAGCTGAGGTCAAAAACGCTCCACTAACCGTGAAGCTCTGGCTGGGTGAGGGACCGCTGCCCTGCAGATAGACAAAGGCATCCAGAGCTTGGGGATACACCGAGATTTGGGCCGGAGTCTGGCCGCTAAAATCGGTCAGCAAGATATCGTCGATATTCAGACGGGCATCGGATGAGCCTGCATCACTGGCACTGCGAATGCGGATTCTGACGTTGCCATTGAGATTTACCTGCTCTGAAAAGATCTGCACATCATCCGAAGCGGGAGCGGTGAAATCTGCGCCAATCTGTTGCCAGCTCTGCGCCTGATCTATGCTACGCTCCACTTTCCAGGCCACCTGATTATCGCTGCCATATCTGCGGTAATAAAAAGAAAGGGTGCCCAGGCCGGTGCTTTTGTCTTCCAGCATAGTCATGGCTGAGCTGCCATAGCCGCGCAGGCGGGCAGACTTATCGCCATTTTTGAAATCATTGGCAAGAGTGCCAATCAGGGCTTCGGTCATATTCCAATTGAGGCCGTTGAGATTGACATTGCCGCTGGCATAGCTGCCTTTGGACTCATTTTCAAAATCTATAAAATAGCCATCTTCAGAAGAAGGTTGCGTGACCTCTCCGCTAAGCAAGAGCTCCTGATCTGTAGCCCCTGGCGTGGATAGGGTCAGGATCTGATTCTCGTAATAGGCGGCGGGAAGAGCAGCCTTGAGACGCACATAGACGGTGGTAAGAGGCAGAGTACTCGCAGAGGGATTCAGCAACAGGCTATCCTGATAGTTGGCGTCCGAAGGCAGACTGAGCTCGAAAGCGGCGGGGGCAGAGAGCTGGACAGCTCCGATCAGGTCGGTTCCACTAAGCGTAAAGGACTGCGCCGCAGAAGGCCCCTGACCCTGGCTATAGCTAAAGCCGTTCAAACCGGTAGTGCTGACAGAGAGACTAGGCTCTGGGGTAGATGAATCATAGGCAGTCCACAGGATGTTATCGATCACCACCTGGCCATCGCTATTATCGGCATTGATAAAAGTGAAGGTGAAGTCTCCGGCTACATTCACTTGAAACTCGGGGGATTGCAGGGGGGTGCCGGGTTGGGAAGAGGAAGTTACAGAGCCTGCGGTTGTACCATTGATCAGGACTAAGAGATTCACATCTGTAGAGAATGCCTGTTGGTAAGCAAAAGACAGGGTGCCGATGCCGCCGGAGATGAGGCCGGATTCAAGCTGCGATTGCGGGCTGCGGTTTTTGCCCAGCATCAGGGCTTTGCCATCGACATCAGTATCTCCGCGCGCCTGAATGTAGCTCCAATCCGAGCCATCCTGCCCGGTAAAGCTTCCATTGCTGTAGCTGCTGCCGGTGGCGGTGAAGTTTGCAAAAGTTTCAAGTCCCTGCGCCCGGATGAATCCGGCACATAGCATCAGTGCTATGATAATAGTCAATCTCTTAGTCATTGGTACTCCTGGTATGTATAAGGTCTTTTAGGGTAAAAAAGCTGCCAGAAATCTGACAGCTTTTTTAAGGAATAGGATTTAGGAAACTACCATCTCAGATGGGCAAAAGCTTTATTCGCTTCCGCCATCTTATGGGTCTCTTCGCGTTTTTTGATGGAAGCGCCTTCTTTTTTGTAGGCAGCCATCAATTCGGCGGCGAGTTTTTCTACCATGGTCTTTTCACTACGTTTACGGGAATTTCCGATGATCCATCTGAAGGCGATGGCACGGCCACTCTTTTCGGTCACCTCGGTGGGGATCTGGTAGTTTGATCCACCTACGCGGCGGGAAACCACTTTCACCATGGGACGGACGTTTTCGAGGGCGGTTTTGAAGACTTCCAGGGGTTCCTGTTTAGTCTTTTCTTTGATGATATCAAAGGCGCCATAGACGATCTTTTCGGCAAGGGATTTCTTGCCTTTGACCATCAGGCAATTCATAAACTTGGTCAAAACTACGTCGTTATATACGGGGTCTGGCAGTACTTCACGTAAAACAGCTTTGCGTTTTCTTGGCATTTCTCTTACCCCTTAATTCTTTTTAGGACGTTTAGTTCCATATTTGGAACGGGAATTAGTACGTTTATCGACACCGGAGGTATCCATAGCTCCGCGCACTATATGATAACGAACACCGGGAAGGTCTTTTACACGTCCACCGCGCACGAGCACGATTGAGTGCTCCTGCAGGTTGTGTCCTTCTCCGGGAATATAAGCTGTAATTTCATATCCGTTTACTAAGCGGACACGAGCGACTTTACGAAGAGCTGAGTTGGGTTTTTTGGGCGTAGTCGTGTAAACACGTGTGCATACTCCGCGCCTTTGCGGACATCCCATGAGCGCCCTGTTTTTCTTTGCATACTCAACTTTCGTTCTTCCTTTTCGGATCAGTTGATTGATGGTTGGCACTGATTTTCTCCTTTTTTCATTTCAGTGTATTCACATTTATCTTAAAAATCCAGGATATCTTCAGCTTCTTCTTCCACATCGGGGTGGGCGAGTTTGCTGATGATCTGGGCCACGGTATCACCGTTTGCCACAGCTTCCTTGATCATGTTGTTATGAATTTTGGTACCGGTTCCCACAGGGATACGGTGTCCGAGGATGATGCTTTCCTTCAGACCTTCCAGATAGTCCATGCTGCCTTCTATAGCGGCTTTTGTAAGCACTTTTGTGGTCTCCTGGAATGAGGCTGAAGACAGCCAGCTATCCGTCAAAAGCGAAATCTTGGTGATACCCAGAAGCAGCTGTTCAAACTGGGCGGGCTGTTTTCCAAAAGAAATAACTTCGCGGTTTTCACGTTCTACTCTTATCTTATCTACCACATCGCCTTGCAAGAAACTGGTGCTGCCACTATCTGTAATGCGAACTTTTTTGAACATCTGGCGAATGATCACGCTCACGTGTTTGTCGTCTATCTTCACGCCCTGTTTGCGGTATATTTCCTGAATCTCATTGAGAATCAGAACCTGGGCTTCGATCACGCCTTTTACCAGCATATCATGCGGGTCCAGCGGTCCATCGGATAAGGGGTCTCCGCTTTCTACCATATCGCCCTGGTGTACTATGATGCGTTTTCCGGTGGGAATGGAATATCTGCGGCCGGCCAGAGGCTGACCTTCGATAACCATATCGCCACTTTCCACTATGCTTTCCTGTTCGGGCGGCACACTGAAGGAGATTCCGCATAAGGGGAAGCCTTTCTTTACAGATTTGCCGTCGGTGACCAAAAGGTCCATACCTCTGGGAATATTATAGACGCTTGGCTTTTTACCACGTTTGGCAATCTCTACCGAGACCTTGCGTCCGTCCTTGACTATGGTGCATTTGCCATCATTTTCGGCATAGACGGTTTTTTTGGATAGCACAAAAACATATTGGTTCTTGGCTTCATCCAGGATAATCTCGGTCTGGCCATCATTTGAAGCGAAGAGGCCATTGGGCGGGGTCACAAAGATGTCGCGACCGGTTTTCTTAAGGCCGCCAATGGTTACCACACCGTCGATATCGGAGATCTGGGCTTTTTCTTTGGGTACGCGGGCTTCAAAGAGATCCTGCACCCGGGGCAGACCACCGGTGATGTCACGCTGTTTGATAGTCATACGGGAAGTTTGACCCAGAATATCACCAGTGTGTACAAAGCTGCCATCTTCCACCCGCACTACCAGGCCGGCGGGGAGAGGAATGAGGCCAACCGTGCCGTCATCATCCACGATCTTAAACTGGGGCTGCTTCTTGCGGTCTTTGGATTCGATGATAGTGATATCACGGCTGAAGGTGATATCGTTGTACTCTTCTTTGTAGGTAATGTCTTTGACAAAGTGCTCGTAATGCAACACGCCCTGAGCTGTGGAAATCAAGGGATTATTGAATTGATCCCAGGAAAGCAGCTTGGTATTTGCGACAATCTTTTGTCCATCGCGGACGTGCACTGTGGCGGCATATTCCACTTTGTACTCGTCGATTACTTTGTTAGGGTCCTTCTCTTCCACGATAATCAATTTACCTAAGTGCGATACAGAGATCAGCATATCTTCGGTATTGGTTACCGTATTCATGCGGTCGAATTTTACGATACCGTCATGGGAGGATACCACTTCGGCCAGGTCTGTGATAGTGGAAGCTGCACCACCGATATGGAAGGTACGCAGGGTGAGCTGAGTACCGGGTTCACCGATGCTCTGAGCTGCGATCACACCCACAGGATCACCCATTTGAACGGGCTTCAGGGTGCCGAGATTGCGGCCGTAACACTTGGAACACAATCCGCGTTCCGCTTCACAGGTAAGCACGCTGCGGACAAATACGGTGATAAGTCCGTGATTTTGCAAAGTGCGCGCCATCTTGTTGCTGATTTCTTCTCCGGCAAAGACCATGACTTTCCCGGTAACGGGGTCAACTATGTCTTCGGCGGCATAACGTCCCTGGATTCTTTCAGCCAGGGTCTGCACCACTTCATTACCCTCTTTGAGTACTGTCATGTGCACACCGCGGTTTGTCCCGCAATCTTCCATGGTAATAATGGCGTTTTGAGCCACATCCACCAGGCGGCGGGTGAGGTATCCGGCATCAGCAGTTTTCAGCGCGGTATCGGCCAGACCCTTACGGGCACCGTGAGTAGAAACGAAGTATTCTAACACGGTAAGGCCTTGTTTAAAGTTAGATTTAATGGGGGTTTCGATCACATCTGCCCCACCGGTGGAGCCGATCTTGGAAGGTTTGTCCATAAGGCCACGCATTCCACCCAGCTGTTTGATCTGGTCTTTGGAGCCACGGGCACCGGATTTGAACATCATGTAGATAGAATTGAGGCCTCGGCGTTCGTGCGAAAGCTCTTCCATCATCTCGTCTGTAACGTGCACTGTAGTCTTTTTCCAGGTATCCACCACACGCTGCATACGTTCGTCTTCTGTGATTCCACCCTGTTGATGCATGTCCCAGATCTTCTTCACATCTTTTTCAGATTCATCGATGATCTCGTCTTTGCGTTTGGGAACCACGATATCGTCAAAACTAAATGTGACTCCTGCTCTGGTGGCATAACGGAAACCGATCACCTTGAGTTCATCCAGGAACAAAGCTGTACGCCACTGGCCTACAGCATCATAACAGAGCATGGCCAGATCGTTTATCTTGCCTTTATCATAGGTGACATTCTGGAATCCCACTTCGGAAGGAATGATCTGATTCATGATCACCCGGCCAACCGTGGTAACTACGTAGTCGCCATCTACCTTTACACGAATCCAGTTATGCAGATCCAGGCTACGCTCGTCTGCGGCCTCGCCTTTGACGCCGCATAAGCGTTCTTCGTTTTCATAAGCGGCGATTACTTCATCCGGGCCATAGAAATGGCGCAGCTTGCGGATGTCTTCATTGGGCTCATCCTCAGCCATGGTAAGATAGTAACAGCCCAGAACTATATCCTGGTTTGCAGCCATAGCCAGTCTGCCATTGGCCGGAAGCAGCAAGTTCCGGGTGGATAGCATGAGTACTCTGGCTTCGATCTGCGCTTCCATGGAAAGCGGGACATATACACCCATCTGGTCACCATCAAAGTCCGCATTGAAAGGAACGCAGACCATGGGGTGAAGCTGGATGGATTTGTTGTCTGTAAGCACAGGCATAAAAGCTTGTATGCCAAGACGGTGCAGGGTGGGAGCGCGGTTTAGCAGAACGGGATAGTCCTTGACCACGTCTTCCAGGATGCTCCAGATTTCAGGTTGCTTTTTCTCAATGAGTTTCTTGGCATTCTTCACCTTGTCAATTTCGCCCATCTTTTGCAAGCGCTCGATCAAGTAAGGCTTAAAGAGTTCCACCGCCATATCTTTGGGCAGGCCGCATTGGTATAGTTTCAGGTCTGGGCCTACTGTGATCACGCTACGTCCGGAATAGTCCACCCGTTTACCCAGGAGGTTTTGACGGAATCTTCCCTGTTTTCCCTTCAATTGGTCGGTGAGGGATTTCAGGGGGCGATTGCCGCGTCCACGCACGGGACGGGCTTTGCGGCTATTGTCTATCAAGGCATCCACAGCTTCCTGCAACATGCGTTTTTCATTGCGCAGTATCACTTCCGGAGCGCGGATTTCCAAAAGGGTCTTGAGACGGTTGTTTCTGGTAATTACGCGGCGGTAAAGATCGTTGAAATCCGCAGTGGCAAATCTTCCCCCTTCCAGCGGCACCAGAGGGCGCAGGGTGGGAGGCAATACCGGCAGTGCTTCCATGATCATATGAGCAGGTTCATTCCCGCTTTTGATGAAGGCGTCCACTATCTTCAGCTTTTTAATCAGCTTCTGCTTTCTGAGGGCGGATTCTTCAAATTTGAGGCGGGTTCTCAGATCAAGGGCTTCGTTTTTGAGATTGATGCGTCCCAGCAAGTCTCTTACTGCTTCTGCACCCATCATGGCTACAAAGTTTTCGCCGACTTTATCTTTGATTTCGTAAAATTCGTCCACTTCCAAAAGTTCCATCTTCTCATAAGGACTATCGCCGGGATCGATCACGATGAAGGATTCGTAATACAGCACCCGCTCCAGGTCTTTGATGGTCATATCCAGCAAAGTACCGATCTTGGAAGGGGCTGATTTTACAAACCAGATGTGCGCAATGGGCACCGCCAGCTGAATGTGTCCCATCCGGGTACGCCGCACGCGACTGGTGGTAACCAATACATTACAGCGATCGCAGGTGGTGTTTTGAAAGCGTTTCTTCTTATATTTACCGCAAGCGCATTCGTAATCCCGTTCGGGACCGAAGATGCGTTCGCAGAAAAGGCCATCTTTTTCAGGCTTTAAAGTACGATAATTCAGGGTATCAGGTTTTGTGACCTCCCCATGAGACCATTCGTTTACTATGGTATCCGGAGAAGCTATCTTGATGCGGACTGCATCATAATCCACGGGTCTTTGTTCACGTCTTGTATCTTTCATCCTGTCTCCCCCTATTTGCCTTCCTCGTCTTTGACAAACTCGATGTCAAAGCCGAGCGATTTGAGTTCACTCACCAATACATTAAAGGACTCCGGTACTCCGGGTGCAGGCGGATTTTCTCCGCGGGTAATGGCTTTGAACGCGTTGTTTCTGCCATCCACATCATCGCTCTTGATGGTCAGCATTTCTTCCAGGACATGAGCGGCGCCATAGGCTTCCAGAGCCCAGACTTCCATTTCTCCCAGACGCTGACCGCCGTGTTGGGCTTTACCGCCCAGAGGCTGCTGTGTAATCAGCGAATAAGGCCCTGTGGAGCGGGCATGCATCTTATCTGCTACCAGGTGGTTCAGCTTCATCATATAGATGATGCCCACCGTGACCCTTTCCTTGAAGGGGACGCCCGTCTTACCATCATAAAGCATCATCTTGCCATCTTCGGCATATCCTGCTGCTTTGAGCTCTTTGCGGATGTCTTCATTGCTGGCGCCATCAAAGATGGGGGTCTCGGCATCAAAACCGAGAGCCTTTGCCGCCAGGCCAAGGTGAGTCTCCATGATCTGACCGATATTCATACGGGAAGGCACACCCAATGGATTCAGACAGATATCCACGGGGGTTCCGTCTTCCATAAAGGGCATATCTTCGATAGGGGCAATGATGGAGATCACACCCTTATTTCCGTGCCGTCCGGCCATTTTGTCTCCCACTTCGATCTTACGCTTTTTGGCCACATATACTTTGACCATCTTGCGCACGCCATATTGCAGCTCGTCTCCGTGCTTGATCCGTTCGCGGGATTTCTTATATATATTCTCGCTTTGTTCGAGGGACTGCTTGATCTTCAGCGAGATTTCCTGATAAATCATATTGTTTACAGTGCTGTCTTCCACCATCTCTACATCGAGGTCCAGCTTTTTGAAATTGATCCTCTTCAGATCGTCTTTATTGATCTTCTTGCCGGGAGCGATGAAGTAAGCATTGGTCTTTTCATCCCATATAGTTTTGGCTTTTTGTCCCAGGAGGATGGCGGAGAGCTTTTCCTGTTTGAATTCTTCCACTTTTTTACGGCGGAGAGTCAGCTCATCTTTGAGCATCTTGATCTTGACTTCGTTTTCCTCTTCCATATCCATGCCATCTTCGAGGCGGGAAAACACTTTGACGTCGATCACCACGCCTTCCATACCGGGCTTGGCTTTGAGGGAGCTATTGGTGAAATCTCCAGCGCGATCGCCAAAGAGGGCACGCATCAGATTCTCCTCAGGAGAGGGATCTATCTCTATGCTTTTGGGGGTAACTTTACCCACGATGATATCGCCGGCATGGATCACAGAACCAACCCTGATGATACCGGTTTTATCCAGATTCCTTAAGGCATGAGCAGGCACATTGGGGATATCATAAGCCAGCTCTTCACGTCCGTTTTTCACGTTTCGCACCAGGACTTCCATCTCCTCAATATACACAGAGGTGAGGGTATCTTCCCGGGCTACTTTCTCGCTGATGATGATGGCGTCTTCATAGTTGTATCCATACCAGGGCATGAAGGCTACCATCATATTGGTGCCCAGGGCCAGACGGTTGTCTTCCACGCAGGCGCCATCGGATATGGGCTGACCTTTTCTCACGGTATCTCCCACCTGCACTGTAGGGCGTTGATTTGCGCAAGTATCCTGGTTTGTGCGGATAAATTTCTTGAGCTGCACCCTGCTGCCGGTACCCAGATAAAGAGCTTCATCTTTTTCATTGAGGGCTTTCAGATCGATATAGTCTGAGGTCAGATTCTCCACAATGGCATCATAAGGAGCCAATGCGATATCCGAAGTATCCTTGGTGACGATCTTCTCCATACCGGTACCAACTACCGGAGCCTGGGGATTGATCAAAGGCACAGCCTGACGCTGCATGTTCGAGCCCATCAGAGCGCGGTTTGCGTCATCGTGTTCCAGGAAGGGAATCATAGCTGCAGACACAGAAACCATCTGCTGAGGGGCTACGTCCATATATTCTATTTCCTGGGGGCTCACCTGGATGAAATCACCTTTTTCACGGGCGAAGACAGTCTCGTCCTCGACGCGTCTGTCATCATCAAGATGCACGTCGGATTGGGCGATAATAAACTTTTCTTCTTCTGCAGCATCCATGTAAACGTATTCGTCGCTCACCACGCCATCGATCACCTTGCGATAAGGGGTTTCGATAAAGCCCAGATGATTTATCCGGCTGTAAATAGCGGGAGAGACAATAAGCCCAATATTGGGACCTTCCGGGGTCTCAATAGGGCACACACGGCCATAGTGCGAAGCGTGTACGTCACGAACTTCAAAGCCAGCCCGATCACGAGTGAGCCCGCCAGGACCCAAAGCCGATAGGGCACGTTTGTGCCTCAGGCCGGCCAGAGGATTGGTCTGCTCCATAAATTGTGAGAGCTGTCCGGTGAGGAAGAATCCCTGCACCACGTTGATCAGCGCATTGCTATTTACCAGATCATGGACCGTGATCTCGTCTATATTAGAGATCGCCATGCGTTCCTGAATGATCCTGGAGATCATGGAGAGTCCAATATTGTATTGCTCCTGAAGCAGCTCGCCCACTGTGCGTACGCGACGATTGGCAAGGTTATCGATATCATCGATCTCATCATCGTCGTTATAGATATTGATCAAAGTCTTGAAGATATTCACAAAATCTTCCACCGTGAGTGTCATGGTAGTTATATCTACAGCACTGCCGAGGCGGACATTAATCTTATGTCGTCCCACTTCGCCGAGGTTGTATCGCTTTTCATTGAAGAACATACGATCGACCAGCTGTTGTGCGACTTCCACCGGAGCATCTTCTCCGGGGCGAATCAATGAATAAATCTTTTTCAGGGCTTCTTCTTGAGTGGTAGTAGGGTCTTTGGCAATGGTGTTTTCCAGGACCTTACGGGCAATCTCAAAATTACCGTCTATGGTTTCCACTTTCTTGATCTTGTGATCGTCAAAAATCTTGATCAGCGTATCGGTGATCTGTTCATTGGCAAAGGCTATGGGTTCATCTATGCCTGCTACCTTGATGTCTTTGAAGAGATAGCGGTTTTTAGCTTCTGCTACGGCGACTTTCTCACTTTTGTAAAAAGTCTTACGCAGATCGTGGCTGGTGGAAATCCCGATCGCCCGCAGTAATGTGGTGACCGGCAGTTTGCGACGTTTGTCTATATGCACAAACATCACATCGTGGATATCAATATCAAATTCCAGCCAGGAGCCATTGTAAGGGATCACTTTGGCAGAGTACAGAGTCTTCCCGGAGGGGTGTTTTGATTCGGAGAAAAACACACCGGGAGAACGTTGGAGCTGAGATATTATGACGCGTTCGGCGCCATTTACTATAAAGGTTCCCTGATCGGTTACGAGTGGTATTTCGCCCAAAAACACGTCCTGCTCCAGGGTATCTTTGTGCTCTCGTCCAGTTTCGGTAATTTCAAAGACGGATAGGCGCATTTTGGCTTTGAGTGGCGCCTGGTATGATAGATTCCGCTCCCGACATTCACCTATGGTATATTTCTCTTGCAGCACAGAGTATTCTATGAATTCCAGCAGGAAATTTCCTTTACTGTCTTCGATAGGAAATATAGACTCAAAAACGGCCTGTAGTCCTTTTTTAGTTCTGCGCAGAGGGTGCACATCCTTTTGCAAAAAATCGTTAAACGAATCCACCTGCATTGCCAGCAGATTCGGAATTTCTACTTCAGGTATGCCCAGTTCGGCAAATCTTCCGGAGATACGAGAATAACTTTTGATCTTTCTCAAAAGCTCACTCCTTTGTGTCTTCAAGACACATTCGATAGGGGTTAGTGCTTAGTGTATTCTTCACGTTTTTAATCTGCGGCATATAGTATTGCCTGTGATATTCAGCATCTGAGGTATGGCTTGGTTTCATGGGACAGACAAGTGAATTAGTCCAAAAAAAGTCCTGCAGGACTTTTTTTGGACATATTACCTGGCTATAATGCCGTTTACTTGAGTTCGACAGTTGCGCCAGCGTCTTCAAGTTTTTTCTTTGTAGTTTCAGCTTCTTCTTTGCTCACTTTTTCAGCGATCGCTTTCGGTGCGCTATCCACTAAATCTTTGGCTTCTTTGAGGCCAAGGTTGGTGATTTCACGTACGGTTTTGATCACGTTGATCTTCTTCTCACCAGCACTGGTAAGGATCACGTCAAATTCAGTCTGTTCCTCTTTGGCTTCAGCGGCGGCAGGAGCAGCCATAGCGGCCACTGGAGCGGCTGCGGATACGCCAAATATGTCTTCCATCTCTGTTACGAGTTCAGAGAGCTCAAGAACGGTCATTTCTTTAATAAGGTCAATTACTTGTTGTTTTTTATCGGACATCTTTCCTCCATCGGATATATGAATAATTTTTTATTAGCTAACATCAGCTTGTTTGTCTATGATGGCATTCACCGCATAGAAGAATTTGCGGATTATGCCCAGATTTACCGCCATGAATCCGGTAAGCGGTGCGGCCATGCCGCCCACAACTTGACCCAGAAGTTCTTCGCGGGTAGGAAGTTTAGCCAAAAAGCTGAGTTCTTCTACGCTAAATACGTGTCCTGCCACGTATCCGGCCTTGAAGCTTGGAAAATCAGCATCTTCCATAATCTCTTTTTTGAACTGTGAGACCACGCGAGCGGGTGATACTTCATCATCGAGGCAAATCGCCACCGCAGTGGGGCCGTTCAGATATTCATCCAATTCCGTGATTTCGAGTTCGTTCAATGCAATTTTGAGCAGGGTATTTTTCTGCACCATGTAATCTACATTTTCCGCTCGAAAGCGTTTGCGCAGCTCGTTCACCTGTTCGATGTTAATTCCCTTGTAATCCACCAGTACAATCGCTTTTGCGCCACGTAGTCTTTCGACCAGGTTCTGGACTTTAATTTTCTTATATTCTTGAACCATTACTTGTGCCTCCTTTAGCTTTTCGCTGCCAAGGTTGCGCTTGCGACCTGTAGTTTAATTCCGGGGCCCATGGTAGTGCATAGGGTGATGCTTTTGATATAAACGCCTTTCAAGGTGGCTGGGCGTTCTTTGAGAATGGCAGCAAGGATGGATTTGAGATTGGCTCTCAAATGCTCTTCAGGGAAGCTGATCTTCCCCGCCGGGATATGCAGATTGGAAAACTTATCTACACGATAGGTTACTTTTCCGCCTTTGGATTCTTCCACGGCTTTAGCTACATCCATTGTTACAGTTCCCACTTTGGGATTTGGCATCAGTCCACGCGGACCAAGGACACGGCCTAATTTACCGATACGTCCCATCAGGTTCGGAGTGGAGATCACTACGTCAAAATCAAACCAACCACCGGTGATTTTTTCGATGAGATCATCCACGCCAACGTAATCGGCGCCAGCATTTCTGGCTTCTTCTGCTTTGTCACCTTCAGCAAAAACCAGCACGCGCATGGTCTTACCTGTTCCATGAGGTAATACCAGCGAGTTTCTGATCTGCTGATCTGCTTTGCGAGGGTCCACGCCAAGATTGAAATGGAGCTCGACGGTCTCATCAAACTTCGAAGCCGGAAGGCTCTTTAGTAGCTTGATCGATTCGTCAAGATCAAATCTCTTTTGGCGGTCAAACATCGCATAGGCGACTTTGTACCTTTTACTATGTTTCATTGAATCTCCTTTGTGAATACTATCTCCTGCAACAGAGCATTTAGCCGTCAGTGGTGACGCCCATGCTACGTGCAGTACCTGCGATCATACTCATAGCGGATTCAAGGGAATGACAATTCATATCCTGGATTTTGAGCTCAGCTATCGTCTTTAACTGGGCACGGTTCAGCTTTCCGACCTTGTCTGTATTCGGAGTAGAAGAACCTTTGGCCAATCCAGCTTCTTTCTTTATCAGTACGCTGGCAGGCGGAGTCTTGATCTCAAAAGTGAAAGATTTATTCTTTGCTACATAGATCACCACCGGAAAAACCATTCCGGGCTGATCCTGAGTCTTTTCATTAAACTGGCGGCAAAATTCTGGAATATTTACTCCAACCTGGCCCAAAGCAGGGCCCACTGGAGGAGCCGGGGTCGCCTTTCCGGCTGGAAGTTGCAATTTTAAGATTGCTGCGGCATTTTTTGGTTTTGCCATTTTCTTATTTCCTCTTGTCTTTTAATCTATTTCCTAATCAGTTCTACCTGACTTCCACTCAGCTCTACAGGCGTGCGACGTCCAAACACTGTGACGTCTATCACCAGCTTGTTGCCTTCATCAGCTGTCTTCTGCACTATCCCTTCAAAATCCGTAAAAGGACCCGATGTTACTCGTACCATATCGCCCGGCAAATACGAAAAAGTCTTAAAATCCCGATCCGGGTCTGCAATGCCCAAAAGTCGATCGACCTCGTCCTGTGGCAAAGGAGTGGGCTCCTTGTGCTGTTTGCTCATCCCCAAAAAGCTGGTTACCCCAGCCAGACTGAGGATATACGTCTTCAGCTCTGGAGTCAGGTCTGCTTCTATGATCACATAACTGGTAAAAACCTTACGCTCTCGTTCTATCTTTTTGCCATCCCGGATGATAAAAGTCTTACGGACCGGCACCAGAATCTGACCTACAGATTCTTGCATTTCGGTTCCTTCCAGACCCTTTTCGATCGCGGTCTTTACCTTATTCTCAAAACTGGAATAGGTATGGAGTACATACCATTTCTTTGCCACTTCTTTGTCCTCTTAAAAGAGCAGTTCCAAGATACGCGCAAAGCCAAAATCCACCAAAGACAAAAAGATTGCTACAATGGCAGACATTACTAATACTACCACCGTGCCTTCTTTGAGGTCGTCCTTGGTAGGCCAGCTTACGGATTTCATCTCGGAACGTACATCGCGGAAAAAGCGACTTACTTCTGCAAATTTCATTATTTTACCAAATACCTTCGGGGCTCTCGCCGCAGCTAAGAATGTGGCAGGACAGGCAGGAATCGAACCCGCAACCCCCGGTTTTGGAGACCGGTGCTCTACCAGTTGAACTACTGTCCTGCAACATATATTTCTACAGCCTGCTTAGCGCTGCTTGTGATTTGTGTGTTTCCGGCAGTTTGGGCAGAATTTCTTCAGCTCCATTCTACTCGGGTTCTTGCGTTTGTTGCGAGTAGTCGTATAATTACGATTCTTGCATTCTTCGCAAGCTAAAGTGATAATATCTCTCATCTTTCTTTACCAGATATTATTCTATGATAGAAGATACCACGCCGCTGCCGATGGTGTGTCCACCTTCGCGAATAGCAAAGCGAAGACCTGTCTCCATAGCAATAGGTGTGATAAGGGTTGCGATAATCTCCACGTTGTCACCGGGCATTACCATTTTGATGCCTTCAGGAAGCTCCAGAGAGCCGGTAACGTCTGTAGTACGCAAGTAGAATTGAGGACGGTATCCGGTTTGGAACGGTTTGTGACGGCCACCCTCTTCCTTGGTCAGGATATAGGTCTGGCCGATAAACTTGGTATGCGGCTTGATGGATTTCGGTTTTGCAAGCACCATTCCGCGCTCCACGTCTGTCTTGGCAAAGCCGCGCAGCAGCAAGCCAACATTGTCACCAGCCTGGGCTTGATCCAAAAGCTTACGGAACATTTCCACACCGGTACAGGTGGTCTCTACAGTCTCGCGGATACCTACGCGCTCTACCTTGTCCTGCATTTTGATGATGCCGCGTTCCACACGACCGGTAGCTACTGTGCCACGGCCAGGAATGGAAAATACGTCTTCCACAGGCATGAGGAAGGGTTTGTCAACCGCGCGATCGGGCATCGGAATATAATCGTCCACAGCATCCATCAATGCCTGGATCTGAGCTTCTGCTTCCGCATCGCCATTCAAGCTCTTCAAAGCTGAACCGCGCAGCACAGGGATATCGTCGCCAGGGAAGTCATACTTGTCCAGAAGTTCACGAACTTCCATTTCGACAAGGTCAAGCAGCTCTTCGTCATCAACGAGATCGCATTTGTTCATGAAAACCACGATGGCAGGCACGCCTACCTGACGGGCGAGCAGGATGTGCTCACGAGTTTGAGGCATAGGACCATCATAAGCGCTTACCACCAGGATAGCTCCGTCCATCTGAGCGGCACCGGTGATCATATTCTTGATATAATCAGCGTGGCCAGGGCAGTCAACGTGTGCATAGTGACGCTTTTCGGTTTCATATTCAACGTGACTGGTGGCAATGGTTATACCACGAGCTTTTTCTTCTGGTGCGTTATCAATACTATCAAAGGAACGGACTTTGGCTCCGCCCTTCTTTGCGAGGTAAGAAGTGATCGCCGCGGTGAGCGTAGTCTTACCATGGTCAATGTGACCGATCGTACCTATATTTACGTGTGGCTTGGTACGTACGAATTTTTCTTTTGCCATTGTTCCTCCTGGAATTCCTATTCCATGTCCTTGTTTATTCGCTATAAAAAATAAAGCATAAATGCGGGGCTTTCCCCGCAAACTGCTGTTCAGGGTGGAGCTCAAGACCGGAATTGAACCGGTGACCTCATCCTTACCAAGGATGCGCTCTACCGACTGAGCTACTTGAGCTTACTGACTTTTTCCACCTAATTTAGACTGACAAATATATGGAGCGGGAAACGGGGTTCGAACCCGCGACCCTCAGCTTGGAAGGCTGATGCTCTAGCCAACTGAGCTACTCCCGCTAAGAGTAATG
>JALNWR010000025.1 GCA_023230795.1 Candidatus Cloacimonadota bacterium | reverse complement strand
CTAAACCTGAAAACGGCTATAGTGCTGAATTACAACCATATACAGGATTAGCAATTTGGCCGAAATGGCTAAAAAACGCCTGTTTTTGGGGGTAAAAAATAGCCAAATGGTAAAGATCGGTTAACGCTGTACTATGGCGGTTTTGAAACCGCCACAACGAACAGGGAGGCTATGATAATTGAGAATTGTGGCTATTGTTGCACTCTTGGCGTAGCAGCCGGATCTCTTTCATAGCATCGGAATGCTACTTGACGGTGCTCACCGGCATGGGTCAAGAGTAAACCATCTTTTCTAATAGATAAGAAAATGGGCAGGATTGTTTATTCTGCCCATAATGCAAATTAACTGCTTGGAGTATATCCAGTTAACTGATTTCTATGCCTTTGCTATGAAGCTTGGAATACACTCTTTGCAGCGCGTCCTGAGGGGGAACACCATATATGAAAAGCTGGGCATCCCGCACATGAATCTCCATGCCGGCGGAGGGAGCTTGCAGCCAAGGCTCCAGTTCTTTGTTCGAATACACCCCTGAGGGAGAGCTGATGGTTTGGTTTTTTGATCCTCGCCATAGGCAGGATCCGGCTTTTCCCGCCAGATAGGGTCCGGCTACCAGGATATCGACGTAGGCTAATACTTCAGGGAACAGGGTGTGTGCCTCATCTTTTTCGTAACCGGTGTAGAGCATCAGTTCGGGTTTGGGATCAAAGCTTTGTATCAGGCGGAGGAGGGGTTTGGCTTGAAACAAGGGCTCTCCTCCGCTAAATGTTATTTTGGCTAAGCACAGCAGAGCATCGCGGATTTGAGCATGATACTGGTCCGGAATCCAGGCTTCGCCGGCGTGCAAGTCGTGGAGTCCGGGCTCGATGCAACCCTTACAATTGAAAGGGCAACCACTGGTCCAGACCACCAGTCTTTTACCGGGACCCAGGATATCTTCAGCAATCCCGGTGTGGTAGATGTAGATCTTTTGCTCAGGCTCTTGTTGTGTGCTGCTCATTGTGTTCGGATCTATCATAATGAAGTACTTCTCCGGTTTTGAGAACCTGCAGATGTCCCAGCTTGATCCCGGCAGCTTCTATTTTGCTTAACAGCTTTGCTATATTGGGTTTGCAGCTGCCATCATCAGGAAGGTCGAAAGTGATTTGATTGTCTTGGGGATCCAGGACAATCTTAATCGGGGTGCCCTCAAATGACCCGGTCAAGCCTTCACTGTCGGCTCCTGAGGCTTCATCCCCGGGACGAATAATTTCTGCAAGGGTTTTCATGAGGTAGTCTCTTTGTGCTTTATCCAGCTCATGCTTGGATACTATCTCCTCAAACTTGAGTTTGAAATCCTGGATTTTGGCGAGCGTATCCTTATTGTCAGGATTTGCGGAAAGGGCTTGTCTGAAGAGATCAATCCTTTGTTGCACGCCTTGATTGACCAGCTGTGGGTAGGCAGCACAAATATCATCGAAGTATTGCAATCTGTGTCTGATCAAGGCCTGGATTCTTTCTTCCTCTTGTTTTTTCAGCTCAGCTTTGTGTTGTTCTTCGGCCAGGCGGGCTTGTCTTTTGGCTCGACGTTTTTGCAGATCCGCATGTTGTTTATCCAGATAGCTTTCGATGCCATGCAGGCCATTCCAGGCATTGCGCAGATCACCGGCACAATCCGATTCGGCTTGGAGAGACCATATTTTTACCCATTTATCCAGGTAATTGGCAGATTCGCCAATGTCTTCCTTGATTGTTTTTAGTTTGTGCTGAACTGCCCTTAGTCCGGCGTGTATCTCCGTTATTTGTCTTTGCCGTTCCTGCGTACGTTGCTGCCGCAGCTGTTCGAACACCTGTCTGTTGGTGTTCCATCTTGATCTTTTTGGTCCTGACATAGCTAAGCTCCCATTACATAAGATTTATTGATATTAAAACGCTGTGAAGCTCTTCGGGAATGTAATTGAAATCATCAAATGAATCCAGAGCTTCATAGATCCTCAATAAGCGAGGGCTTTCTTGAGCATTTCCCGCCTCAGGATTGAACTTGACATAGTAATCTTCCCGCAAGCGTGAGTGTTTTTTGACGTATTCATCAAAGAGCTGCTTTAGGCCATGGTCATCGCACATTTCCCGGAAAGGCTTCAGATATTGCTCCGGCATACTGTAGGTCCAAGCCTGTAACGAGCAGAACTCAGCTTCCAGGACATATTTATCCGAAAGGAAGAAGCCGATAGCATCGTTCAGATACAGCATTGCGTCGCGGTATTTGGATTGTATCAGTGCGGCTTCACCCATCAAAGTGTAAGCCCAGCCCAAAACGAAGCGATCCAAGCCATCGTTGAGTTTATGATTTTCAGGTAGCATAAAGGATTCCTGAAACAAACGCTCCATCCCCTGGTAGTTCTTTTGCTGAAATAGCCCAAATAGCCGTATTTGCTTGCTGAAGCCTTTGGGGTCTCCGGTTGTCTCGGCTTTGGCAAGATATTGGTATGCTTCATCATAGCGCTTGCAGAATACTGAACTTTTTGCGAGATAGTTGTACAGTCGGTTATGCTCCGCAGGAATCAGCATGGACGGATTAGCTTTCGTTTCAACTTCCTGCAGGATAGTCAGGGCTTGCTCATGATGCCCTTGCTTGGTTCTGATCCCCGCTATGCAGCTGAGAGTTTCCAAGCTTTCCGGAAGATTCAGCAGATCTCTGATACTCTTTGCTTTTTCTGCTATCCAAAGCGCTTCATCGAAAAAGAGATTGTCATTGAAGCAATTGACTGCGCTGTTGAAGATTCTTGCCAAGCTTTCCAGGTCAGCGGGATCCAAGGCATCCAAGGCAGTATTAAACATATCCAGCCCTCTCAGATAATCTCCCCTGGCATACTCTGCTCTGCCCCTGAGATGGTAATAGGTTATCTTGTCCGCTGCATCCAGGATGCTGAGGGGGTATTTGTTTTCAAACTCCGCCAGCAAAAGCTGGGGGCGGCTAAAATCTCTGGCGTTTTCCAGGAATCTGATATATTCAAAATAGTACTGTTTGGCGATCTCCGGATGCTCGGTTACGGCGTTTAGAGAGTTTCGAAACAGAGCTTCATGTTCTTCCGGGCTAAACACAGTGGTTTTGAGCTTGATCATAAAATCAAGCAGATCCCAGTCACGGCGATCGGCCGAGGTGCTAATCTGTTCATCCATAGAGCTGAGCAACTTCGATGCTTCTGGGAACTTTTTGTCTTTGAAGAGCGCATTTACCCGTAGGAGCAAAGGATGCGTAGCTTCAGCTGGGGTGCTGCTCAGAAAGAGCGCACTGAACTCTTTCTCTCTGGCTTGCATGAAGTCTCGCTTATCACCCATTTCAGATTTGTAACCCATTTCTGTGGCAATATAGGAGATAATTGCCACGATAAGCCCTTGTGCCAAGCTATCGTGACTTGGCACTATTTGCAGGGTCCGCAATCTCTCAAGATCCTTTGATACGATTACCAGCCGGGGGTTTTCCAGCTGCAATGAAGGGTATAACTCATGCAAGATATCGGTGAGCCCTGCTATGGTTTGCGCTAATGCTCTGGTGGACATAGGAAGCCGGGGTTGCTCTTTCGAACTTCCAAAGCTGAGTGAAACTACACTAAGGTCGATCCTGGGTTTTAAAATGGAGCCATTCAAGGCTTTGGCACTCAATTGGATAATCATATTTTCATCACCTCTACAGATATCATCTGGTAAATCTTTTTAACTGCAGATGAAGCAGAATTTGGCAGAACAGAGCCATTTTGGTAAACAAGGTTGCAGAGAAAATCAATAAGTTCTACTCCTGCATTACTGTTGTTCTTTGCCATGTAGTTAATGCTGAGCTTGGGGATATCATGTCCCTGCCCCCACATTGAGAGAACATTTTTGACATTTGCCAGAATAGCGGCCCGGAATAGCTCTCTGGCTTGTTCCTTGCCTTGTACCTGCAGCATGAGCTCAGACCATAAATAATCTGAGATAGCATTGGCTGGCTGGTGCTTAAATTCTGTGAGAAACCAGGAGAGCTTCCTGTTTTGGGGATTTATCTGTTGATTAAGTCTGCCGCTCAGCCATTCTTGTAGTTTCTCGAGCTTATCTTCCCTCAACTGCATGGAGCTAACAATCCTTTTATAGTAATTTGGTTTGCTTTTCCCGATCTCATCGATCACTTTTTCGGGATAGGCATAGTGGAACTTCATATCATAGGAGATCAGTGGTTTGGGATCCCCTAATATCATCAAGCTTACCAGGGATGCTGCCAGATCGATGTAAATTTCCTCGAAACTCATTAGCGTGGAGCGGAACAGAACTTCTGGGGGGAATAGCCGGATATTGGCTTTTGCTCCTCGATCCAGACAATCCGCAATGATTCTATATGTATCTTCCCGGGCTGCCTGAGACATGTCTGCCGCATGTAAATAGGCAATATGATAGCTGGCTTTCAGAAGCTTGAACTCTGCTGCCAGGCGATTCAGCAAAGCGTCCTGAGATATTAGTAAGCCTCCCATCACCAATCTGGATTTTGTGCGTCCAGACCAATCACCCGACTCATCAAAAAAATACTGCATATTCCATCTCCTTTGCTATTGAGAATCTTGAGGCGATGCCGGTTTGGCGGCTTTGATGATTTGTTTATATTCAGGGCTATCCACCTTCGCTCTGAAACTTGACCAGATCGGCACTACCGAACGGAATGCATCGTAGATATCGTCTGTAGTGGGGGCTTTGTTCTCATTGAAAGCGTTTATCTTTGCTTCCATGATAGCTTGCTCGATCTCCGCTCCGGTGCGATCTTTGGTAAGCTGGGATAGCTTGGGAATGTCAAAGTGTTCAGGGTTCAATTTGTGTTTCCTGAGCTGAATTTCCAGGATTTCTGTGCGTTCGTTGATATTGGGAGTGGTTACAAAAAACATCTCGTCGAAGCGTCCTTTCCGGATGAACTCATCTGGTAATCTGGTGATGTCATTGGCGGTGGCAATTACCACCACGGTTGATTTCTTTTCCTGCATCCAGGTGAGGAAGTTTCCCAGAACTCTTGTGGTTGTTTCGTGCCCGCCACTGGCTCCCGCAAATCCCTTTTCCATCTCGTCTATCCACAAAATGCACGGGGCAATTGCTTCAGCAATATTCAGGGCTTCTCTCATATTACTCTCGGACTGGCCCACGAATTGCCCGAATACTCTACCGATATCAAAGCGCAGGAGCGGCATTTGCCACATACCGGAGACGGCTTTTGCGGTTAGGGATTTACCCCCGCCCGGAACCCCGAATACCAATAGTCCTTTAGGCTCCTGAATGCCAAGGTTTCTTGCTTCTTCGCTAAAGGTCTTTTTGCGTTTCTTTAACCATTCTTTGAGATACAGCAAGCCACCCACAGAATCCATGGTCGTGGTGGCATCATAGTATTCCAACAAGTCATTACGCTGGATGATCTGTTTTTTCTGGTCCAACAAAAATGAGATGGCCTTTTCATCCAGATTACCGTTGGCAAGAAAGGCCTTCGCAAAGGAGCTGCGGGCTTGATCCGCAGTAAGGCCTCTGGCTGCATCAATGATCATGTCTCTAACAATGGGGTCTGCGCTAAGCTGGTTTTCCCAGTGTTGGGCAGCTACAAAAGATAGCAATATCTTCATCAGCTCATCTTTATCTGGCCTGGAGCGTCTGATAAAAGCGAAATCATCTTCCAGCTCACAAGGGAGATTGTAGTGATTGCCAATCACAACTATGGTTTTATTCGTGGTTCTCAGGCTTTGTTTCAATAGTTTAAAGTTTCGAATCAGGATTGCCAGCTCCGAAGGGGGAGTGCGGTCATTCAAAAGAAAGTTTACATCCTGCAGTACGAAGATGGCATCTCCGGCGTAGTCGTTAATTTCAAACAACATTTTGGCCAAGGATTCTACCTGTCCCATGGGACTCATAGCCCCGATCCCGCCTTGGGGGGTAATATCACGAAAGTGCTGCACGGGATTCCAGGAAATCAGGCTTTGCTTCAGGCTCAGGGCTATCGCCTGCAAATCTCGTGTTACTTCTTGTTCTTCCACACTTTCAATAAACACCAGCGCGTCTCTGGAGCGGATGGCATCAATCAATCTTTCAATAGTCTCATTCATTTTTTACCTCTCAATTTTAATATGATAGTAAGTACTGGCTTCCGTTCTGGCTTCAGATCGAGGGATTGCGCTCAAATCGATCGACCAGGCTCTTTCGGGAATCTCTTTTAGCTCCGGATGTGGCTGCTGCATGAGCAAACCCCAGGCCGGCTGAGCTGGCACATGTGAGGGGCTAAAGCCGGCATCAGCAGAGCATAAATTCCAGGGGCTGGGGTAGGGCAGAGGATTGATGTCTTTTAGCTCTGCAGAAACCGGATCAAACCAGCGTGGTATCCCCGAGAGTCTGCTAAGTTCTTTGGGTTCGTAACGAAGCTTCTGCAAGCGTAGTTCATACTCAATGGCCCTATCAAAGTGCCCCACCCTCAAGCTTTGTGCAATCAAATCCTGTAAAATCTGAATCCGCTCTGCCTTCAATTTCCCCAGGTTTACACTTCTGTCACTAAACTTATGGCAAATAAGGGTTTCTATGGCCGGAAGCTTCAAGGTAAGCGAAAGATCCGGAGATTTATAGCAAGCTATAGCTTCAGATAAATTCTCAAGGTTCGCCTTAAACACTTCAATGTTTTGACTATCTGCTGCCTTGAAGGCCTTGCAAATGGTGTCAGGAAGCGGCTCTGTGAAGTTTCTGAACTGCGATTGCCGGCAGACTAAGGCATTAAAAGTGCAAAACTGACTCACTTTTCGCTTGGACTTATCGGCAATGACATACACATTTTTTGGGGGGCGGGGAAAGCCCCCGATACAGCGCGAAAAATCATCAAAACTAAAAGCAAGTGATTTCCTGTCATGCAGCATTACAATGCCGGTGCGCTTGCCTGTATCAGTTTGGCAGATTTGCCCTTGTTGAACAATCGCTGAATTGTCATCAAATGCGGGGCTTAACACATATCTGGCATCGTGATCTTCATCTGGATTCCCCAATATGTAGCGATCATTATCGATGAAACCGGTTA
Source organism: Candidatus Cloacimonadota bacterium (assembly GCA_023230795.1). Taxonomy (GTDB): domain Bacteria; phylum Cloacimonadota; class Cloacimonadia; order Cloacimonadales; family Cloacimonadaceae; genus UBA5456. Next base: position 11,501 of record JALNWR010000025.1, on the reverse strand, counting down.
CAATATCTCCAATCACAGGATCTTTTCCCGCAAAGTCCATATACTTTGAAACCAAGACTTTGAACTCTCTGCCCCCTGCTTTGATCGTGATGCATCGATTGCTGGGGTCGATTTGGTTGGAGGCGTAGAAGCGCTCAACCCTTTTTCCTTTAGCAGCCGGAAGGGCAGTAAAGAAAACTGATGAACCTTGGAGGGGTTCCTTACCATAGACACTACGGTATGCTTTTGCGTTAAAAAAAACTTCCCCTGCCTGCTTCGATGATATGAATCCAAATGTATGAGCATCGGAGCTACTCTCATCCCTTACTACAATACTGTATATCACACCGGTAAAGATACTTGGATCTTGCCTGGAACCGATAGCAGAAATATAAGCATCTTCCATGGGAAGGGAGGAGGTGGATAGCACCCCATAAGACGGAGGATTGCATTTATGTTGTTCATTTGTGTTCACTTGCTGAACATCAAAAGCAAAGAGCTCCCCCCGAATATTCTTGCGAACCCGGAAGCAGACCAGGCGATGCTTGTGGATTATCGGAAAACCAATTTGCTTTATATCATATCTGATCAAGCCCAGGGGCAGGGGATAATTTGCTATCAGCATCGGTCTTGGTTGATCTCCAGCTTTGGGAACCAGCAAACTGCCGTAATGCAAGATCGGTGATGTGGCTTCCAACTGAATAACCTTGTTCCTGGGATTACTGTTTAGATAGCTTATTTCTACGGCATCTCCGCTATCGTAGCTGGCGGGAAAGCTCATTATCTTGCTCTCTGTTCCGTTATCAAACAGAATCTTCCCTATCCCGGATTCAGCATCAGTGATGTAAATAATTCCTTTCATTTGTGTTCCAAATAGCTTGTTTGGTCTATAAGTTGATATCGTTTAAAAGCAGCAAAGTGCCATAAGATTGCTGTCTTCGAGGGAGCAGAGCAATAGAGCTTCCGGGCTTCTGACAGATTGGGATTGGCCATCAGAGCCTTTATCTGCTTTTCCAAAGTGGCGGAATTGAGCCCATTGTTTTGCAGCCAAAGCAGTTGAAGCAGCAGCAGGATTAGTCCCGTGTACTTATACTCCTGTTTTGTAAGCAGTGGGATAATGTGCTTGCCATCATAGGGGAAAATGCTGCTTATTGAAGCATATGAAGCCAGGGATATCTCTTCCTGAATTTCATCCACATTGGTCTCGTGGTGCTTTGATATCTTCCCCCATTGCAGCATTTGAGAAAGATGGGTTAACTGCGGCCCAAGGATATTGGAAAGATATGCGAGATCCGGCAAATCACAAAACGGCTTGCTGGATTTTGCCAGCAAGTATAGATAAGCAATCCCGATTTCAGTAAGCAAGGATTTTTCCCTGTTGCTGAGAATGAGCACTCCCTCCAGAGCGGCCAGACTGCTCTTTACCTTCCTGCAGGCATCATCAAGGTGAGATGGCGCGTTCACCGAGCTGGCAGAATATCTAAGGCCAAGCCAGAACAGCAGCATTATCGTCGAGAGGTAATCACCCACTGCGAGGGGATCATTAAACAAAGATTCCCCTATGCCCATATCCTGTTCCAAGCGCTCTAAACTGCAATGTAAACAAGGGGATAGAGCTTGCATCAGCCCCGATTTCATCAGCTTTTGCAGAGATGCAGCGCGATGCTCGCCAAGCAAGCGCTTAAACTCATCGGATACTCTTTCTTTGGGAATCTGCTGAATCAGGCTTGCGTTGTTCGTGATGCACTGCATCATATCAGGAGCAATCTGCATATCCAGATTCACGCAAAATCTTAGCGCTCGCATCATCCGCAGGGGATCATCAGTAAAGCAAAGCAAGGGAGTTTTGATGCTAACAAGTTTTAAGCCCGCTAAGTCCTCAAGCCCCCTGCCGGTGGGGTCCAATATCCTGAGATCTGATAGCTTTAAGTATAGAGAGTTGATGGTAAAGTCTCTGCTCAATGCATCTTCAAGGAGATCTCCGAACAGCTCTTCAGAAGCGGTTGCTCCCCGTTGATGATTCTTGCTTGTTTGGCTCATTTCGAGAGTGTGTTTGTTTATGCGGCAAGTGATCAAGCCGTGTTTTTTGAATTTTTGGGGGCTGGAGCAGATTCTGTTGGCATACAGATATTCTGCCAATTGCTGATCGCCTTGAGGCAGTTCCACACAGATATCATAATCCGTAACTTCTCTACCCAATAGCAGGTCGCGGACGGAGCCTCCCACCAGATAGCAATATGGCTCCAGGGAGGATCCTTGCAGAGCCTCCCTGAGAGCCATTATGGACTTATCTTTGATTTCAATCTTCAAGTCTTCAGTCTCTTATGGATTTTTACTCATTGAATCTGGCTGGGTTTTTTCAGGATAGGGCGATTTTTATATTCGTTATCACCCTTTATACCCGGTGCTTTCCCCCGTTCGATCTCCATATACCGGGTTTTATCATGGTGAGGTTTATGCGTAAAATCCAGCATCCTTTTCAGTTCTTTTAGGCGGTCAGAATTCCATGGGTTATCCTGATTCATCTTAAGCTTGGTGCGCAACATATCCACGAAAGCCTGCACGAAAGCTGCTCCATCGTCCTCTTGAATCCCCAAGGATAAGAGATCCGTGTAGCGTTTGTTCCGGTCGATCAGGCAAAGCGAAGCCTTGATCCTGACGCTGCCAAGACCCAGCGGCTTGGCCATGCCCAATTTGTGGCAACATCCATCAGGTAGATTCAGAACGAAGAGCAGTGCCCCCAGCTCTTCCGGGGAAAGATTCATGAAGCGGATCCGCCCCCCAAAAACCGAACCGGTATCCAGAGGATGAATCCTTGTATACTGGGTACGGTGCTGGCGAACTTCCTGATCTTCAGCTATCCAATTATCACGATTTCTGTGCCAGTAGAACTTGTGCCCGGCCAGACGGGCACCGTCTGAGTTATAGTTTTTGAGACCCACAGGCTTACCCTTGATCAACCTAATCTGGTTATTTGCCTGCTGCAGATAATGTTGGAAGGTGCTTGGTTTCGGCCCGGAGAGGATCTTTGGATACTGAGCTGCCTCAGTCTCCCTTGCCTCTATGCAAAGAGCATCTTCAAAAAAGACCCTTCCTGGCCTGATGTCCTTATCTGTAATTCTGCCAAAAACAGCCTCAGTCATGTCCAAATCATTGCTCTTGTGAGCCTGAGGACGCAGATCTCCGGTAGATTTGTCATAAACCATACGGAACATCCCGGTATGGCCGAAGGCCTTGACTTGACTGTTCTCGATGATATAGAAACAAGGGATTTGCTCGCGATCGGTTTTTTCGAGGAGGTTTGTACCCTTCCTATTCACATCCTTCCGATAATCTTCCACAAGATCCCTGGGTACTGTGTACTTGTTCGTGGTCGGCTCCGAGATTACCCAGTGCATGTGTTTGCCTTCCCGTCTGCTAGGCACCCATCCGGTTAATACTAACCAGCCTTTATGATAGCCTTCCGGGATTGGCTCTGTGAACTTAGTGATCTCAGTTACCTTGCTATAGAAAAGCTGCCCTTCAGAGTGTTGGTGGTTCGTTTCTTTATCTGCCTTGAAACACACAATTTTGAAATATGATCTCTTGATCAAATCGTTGTAATTTCTGTTGAACTTCATTTTTTCAGAGATTATGCCCTTAGCAAGCACTAAACTCTCTTCTACTCTATGGAATGAAGATGCTTCGGATATCTCGTAATCCTGTCTCACTTTCCGTAAAAAGCCTGCGCTAACTTTTGGTAGATAAGCCCCTCCAACGTTGTCTATCATCCTGGACGAATACTCCTGGCGCAGTTCTGTAGATGCATCAGCAAAGGATCTGAAGTAGAGCTTATGATCGTCAAGCATGGTCATCTTGGAATAGGTGGCAACTTCATACATGGTTCTGATCATCCCTCTTAGGGAGGAGCCGGGAATTCTGTAAGTACCTCCCAGGGGACGATTGAAACCGCTTAGGCTCTCTTTGAAATCCATGGCAGCTTGGCTATTGTTGTTGTGACCAAGCTCCTCCTCCCTTTTAAGCTCTGCGGCACTGAGATTTCTACGGATGTATACAGGGCTTTGAGCTGTGATTTCCAAATCTATGTAGCCATCTAATCCCTTGCAGGCATTAAAAGCAGGGATTTCCTCTGCTGTAACCGATAAAACTTCCTCATTCAAGGGGATGAAGTTATATGGTGCCTTAGCGGAGTCTATGTTGTTTGGATTCCCTTGCGAACGCGCATTGCCATGGTAGCCACGATTACGTTGATCAGCTTGCGGAGGAGCCTGCACTGGCAGAGACTTGATCGTCTTATCGCCAATTGTCAGCTCTGTTACCTTGCTGCCGCCTTCCAGAATGTAGGATACATCGTGTTCACCATCCGCAATACCTTCCCAGTTCTCCGCTTTCCTTAAGCTGCCATCGCTTATTGGCAGAGTTTTCCCGTCTTCTTTGATTAGTTCAAGAATTACCTTCTTGTCCTTTCTTCTGATGCTTAGCTTGCCCTTTTCCATCATATCTCCTCATCGATATGACCAATCGCCACAAAGCGATGGTCACCATAGCTTAATTGTCCATTGTCCCATTCAGCCAGATAATTTCTGGTAAGCACCCGAAGGCGCGACTGGGCCGGATCCTGCTTGATCCAACATTCTGGCAGCAGCAACTGGAATCCGCGGTCTTCTGCAATCAGCGAATAAGAGTCTGAGGTTTCCACAATTCTTTTGCCTGTCAGGATTTGAGCGGCATCATGGTAATATGCCACCTCACCCTCTTCATCCTTTCGAAATCGTCCTCGCAGATCTTGAGACGCTTTGCCGGTTTCAGAATCGGTGTATCTGTAGCAGAATAACTCGCCTTCAGGACAGAATATCCTAATGCTTTCAATTTCACAAAAATCCAGGGTTTCCACACTTAGCTTAAACCCATTGCGATATGTTCCGAACGCTATAGCCGGGATCAGATAGGCAAGCACCTGATATTCCTTATGCTCATCCAGCAAGGCTACAATGTCCCCGATGCTTGTGATCGAATCAATTGATTCTATGGTCGTATTGATTTGTTTGATCTTGTTCATTAGGCATTCCCCTTTTACCTGTATGCTGACAGGCGTGTTTGTATCTCAGCATAGTCTGAGTTTTCCAGGAGGGCTTTCATATACTCGGAATACACAGCCGGAGTTTGTGGCATACCGAAATGTTCAAAGCCATATTCATGCTTATTCTCATCTTTGATGCTTGCTCGAACACCCTGCAATGTTCCCCTGCCGATACTTTTTTCACCACCCACCGGCAGATCTCCTGTATAGAGGTCTTTGAAGATTAGCAGCAACAGAGCTTTCTGTGAAGGCAAGGGATCTGCCAGGCTTAGACTGAGATCCCGGATATTGGCATCTGTATCGTTTAAGGGGAACACGGGCATGGAGTCAAACTTGGCCCCCTCTATTGTTCCTCCGGTGAATCTGTCGATGCATATGCGGTTTTGAACTTCTGTGCCAATTGATTCTATCCGGCTCTCGCAGACGCGGAGAGCAGAAGGAATGCTGTAGTGCTTCCCCTTGGTAGAGGCATATCCAAATATGGAGGCAAGAAAATCTTCTATTTCTTTCTCCTTGCCAGCCCAAATGACATTGAGAATTCTTTCTCCCCTTGCCCGCATAGCGCCCCGTAAGGATGTTCCGGGTAAAACAGCTTGATTTGAGGATTGAATGTGAGAGGCATCCGAACCAAATGCATCTTTGGGATAGCTCCGCACAATCAGGGATTGTGGAATCCTGAAATCTGCCGTGATTGAAAATTCCCGTTTACTGGCTTCCACCGGCTTGATCTCAGCCAGGAACTCATTGTGGGGCTTACGCAGCAGATATGCTGCCAAGTCCTTTGCTTGATCGAAGTCGTACCTGAATAAACCGAGCTCTTTGGAGCGTAGGCAGCCAAAGCCGGAACTGGTTTTCCCGCCCACATAAAGCGGCTTGCTCAGCGCTGCCAGACAATTCTCCAGGATCAAAATGGCTTCGTCATACCTTTCCCGATTGATAACTACAAATTCCATGTTCAGCTCAAAGCACAGTCCGGGCTCAAGCACCTGAAAGTCAAACTTGGCAGCGTCTTCTACTACTCCACTGGCTTTATCGATGCGAATACCATCCCGAATCACGCAGTTGCTGTCTCCTTCCACAGGGAAGAGATCATCGCATATCAGATAGGATTGGTTCATGGCTTGATTGTTTGCATCCATGCGCTGCCCCAGAAAACTCTGCGCAACAGCAGTATCCATGTGTCTTGATAATACTCCCATGAAAGATGTGGCTGGGATAAACGCCTTGCCCTCTGCATCGAGGAGAACATCCCGGTCACTCGTATCCGATTTCCCATTGCCGATTAGCATGGGGCTTAGGAGATCAAGTTTAGCTTTGAGGATAATTCTTCCGTTTTTCATTTTGCCTCCCTATGCTTGTTATTGACTCTTCTGATATTCAAAAAAAGAGTTCTCAGAAACAGGGACTTTAAGGGTTCTGGTTGAAGGTCTGGCAAGCCGGCTTCTTCGATAAGATCACGCAGTTTCTTTTGACTGCCAAAGCTCATCGCTTTAGCAGAGTTTATCAACGATTCGATTTCATGATCAATATCTTTCAGATATACATCAAAGCTCTTGTCTCCCAAGTGGATTTTACGTATCTTCTGCAGGGAAAGCTCTCTCAGCAGAGCAAAGCTCTGAGAAAAATTGCCGGAGCCGGCAAACGATTCCAAGCGCCCAAGCAGACTGTTGCTGAGCCGACGGGGGCCGATCTGAATTGCGATTTGGGATGCTTTGCTACACAAAAGTGTGCTCACTACCCGGGTTCTTACCTCTTCCGCCAGTTTTTTTATCAGGGCTGGAGGAGGGCTTGCCGGCAGGCTATACTCAGACTTTTCGGAGCTCAGCAAGCGCAGTTTTGCTGGGAACTGGCCCATAAAATATATTTGCCCAAAACCTTCCCAGGTTCTTTCGCCCAAGCCATGCCTGGCAAATGCCGCAGCCGCTTTTGGCATCTTTTGCAAAAGGAAGCTGGAGCCTGCTTTAAATGCCCGGGCTGAAGGTTTTTTTGCCTTGTGGGCGTTGACTATGGTTTCTATTCTAACAGTCTCGATTGAGGCAGAGATGATCTTTACTCCCAGAAGCGATTCAAGATCAGCAAGATCAATCGTGCTAATGCCTGCGGCGTTTTTGATAATCGTATCAGAAGCCAATACCATAAGTGGCTCATCCCCTGTTTCAGGTTCATCAACCCCCAGCTCTGTGGCCTCACATTCTATCAGTTGCGCATTGCCATACTGAGAGGTCTTGGATTTGCCAATTCTGAGCGCAGGATCTTGCTCCAGAAGTGCTTTTATGGTCGCAAGATCCTCTTCCGAGCCCAAAATGTGGCCGGTGAATTCTTGACCGGTAGAGAGAGCTTCATAGTTGAAGACTACCCCGGATTTGGAAATACCTTTGCTGTAGTCACGCTCATGATGGAAGAATATCTCTCTGCCTGGAGTATAAAGATCCACATAATCTTCCATGAAACTGGCATATCCAGCAGTTTTTGCATAATCGTTACCTGCCCCTGGTTCACGTAACACATTCACAAAAGACTCAGGATGTGTTTTGCTTCTCCACAGATTTCCCGGGCAGGGCAGGTAAACTGTATTTTCTTTTGAGGGATATAGGTTTTGAAAGTGCAGATCACCACGTAAGAACAAGCGGCTAAATGACTGGCAATTTTTGCTATCTCTCAGATATCTCCCGGCTAAGAGCCCCAGCATTGAAGTCCCGGGAATGTGTGTCAGAGTTTGAGTAAGCGTGCTATCTCCGGATTGAGAAGAGATTATCAGCGGAGAGCTAAGCTTTATGCGTATCTTCAATTTTTGCATGATTCCTCCAGTTTTCTCTCCAGCTTTCGGCAAATTGATCCACCGGTCTGATCCAGCAAATCCAGCTTTACCTTACCAAAGCCTCTGTTCCTTTTGGATCCGATTCTATCTACCAAAAGACAGGCTATGCCCAATAGGGTTTGGATGTCCTCGCTGTGGTCACAAATGAATATCTCTCCACTGAACTCAAAGCCTTTTTTTAGGACGCGGCTCGATCTCAGGGAGTGTTCCTTTGCTGTGTTGGTTTGAGGATCAATCGCCGTCTGGGTGCGTATTTCCGTGAAAAACTGGCGCAGCAGCGGTTTGTTTATCTCATATGCATATTTATCTCCCAGATAATCCATCCATCTGTCGATCTCCGGATAGTTTTCCAGGTAAAGATTTTCAAAGATCATGCCCGGATTGGGATCATTGCTGCCGATCTTCCCAAAAAAAGCATTCACTATCCTCTCATCCATGGGAAAGAGAGCCTGGTATCCGGCTGTGGACAGCAAATCAGTGGCAGCATTTCGCAAGAGCCCCTTGATCCTTTTTGCAGGTATGTAAGGAAGCCCCTTTGCGTCAAAAACAATATCGCTATCGATAATGGTACCGTAAGAAAGGGCGGAACCTATCAGCGTGTCCGACAGTGTGCTAAGCTTAAGCGTGTATTTCATTGGGAATCCTCCAGAGCCAGCATCTCGATAATTTCTATCATATCCAGGAATATTGTTTCGCCATTCACGAAAAGACTATCCTTGAAAGCATCCATACCCTTGACGGGCAAAGCCAGATCTTCCCGGGATTTTCTCTGGGCTTCAAAGGCATCACATTGTTCAGCAGATTGATACAATACAGATCTCAGGTCTTTTATCTTCGAGTTTGGCCACTTTCTGTGAAGGCTTTCCGCATTGTTCACCAAGACTTGCAGATCAGCAATGGAATATGGCCTTTGATACAGCCTCCTTCCATCTCCCAGCTGGTAGTTATCCTTCCTGATATCAACTAAGTCCTGATTTACCGAAGAGCTGATAATGTGGAAATCCAGGTGATCAGATTTTGATTTTGCTGCTAAACGCTTGTTCTTGGCAGAACGGCAGAGACTGTTTGCCAGCTTGTGCACCTGATAGAAAGGATAGTTCGTTTTTGCCAGAGCTACTCCGGCAGAACTGGAAACATCATGGTGTTTCATTATCTGGCTAAACTGATTCATGAACTCTATGGCCAAGCTAAGCCCCAGCCTTCCCTCACTGATGAAGGTGATATCATCACCACCAATAAACAGAGGACGTATGGGCAGATATTTTTGCCTACCCGCTTTCTTGAGCCTTTTGCCATAATGCTGCCATTTCCCTGAGCTAATCTCTTTGACCGCCATGGAGAGCATTTTTGCAAAAGCAAGCTCACAGGCAGAATTGATCTCTGCTGAAAGATTCTTGCAAGCTGCAAAACTAGCTTGATTCAAAAAGAGATCGCCGATCTGATTGCCATCGATGTGGATGACAGCGATAAAGGACTCATGACCCTTGTCCTGACCCAAATCTTCGAAGCTTTCCGGAAGAATGAACTCTGTCCCCAGTTCATTTTGATAAAGCTTCTGGGCTTCTTGAACCGCGCTGGTCGCGGCCTGACGCTTGGCATACACTTGCCTGGACAGCAGGTCGCCTTCATCCGGCGGTGTTTTACAAACAAATTCCGCAGAATAAGGTGAGGAACCGCACTGGGCGTTAATCCCGTAGGATGGTAAAGTGCTTTGTTGCTGTCTCCGGTTTTTTTCTTCCCGAAGCTTTTTCTGCAGCTTGTCCATGCTGTCCTGAAAAGCCTCTGTGTCAAAATCCGAAATATATGTTGCGCTAAAACTTAGTCCCGGGCACTTTTCATAAATCCTTATGGACAGGTCCCGAATGATTTGCTTTGCCTCATGCTCATCCCGGCAAAGCCTGAAGAGATTGCCTCCACCACAAAATCCTTCTCCCGTGTTGAAACCATCGAAAAAATGCTTAACCAGGTATGAAGCTCCGATATTGTCTTTCAAACGGTTTGAAGAAAAGATGTAGTCTTGGATCGCTCTCAGATCAACAATTACACCGTATTGCATAGCTACTCCTTTGCGTATTTTAGTATATCATCAAATATCGTGAGTTTATCAAAGTCATCGATCCCAAAGGCTTTGAAACCCGGAATCGTGGATCCGAAGGTTCCACGGATATCATCCTCCAGGGTCCTGGGACATTCCATTAAAGTAACAAGAACGGCCTTGGCTTCGTCACCTCCAAGCTGATGTGCTCTGTGAATCGCTTCGAAGGCTTTTAGCTTACAACCTCCCTTCTTGCAGTCAGTGGTCACAGAGATCAGGGTCATCTGATAGCCATAAATGGCCATCAGGTCAATCTCGAAATGGTTTTGTTTGACAATCCCATGATAAATCTCGATATCATTGCTGATCTTATTCAGTTCATCATACAGGTAATGCTCCAGCCAGACCCCATCGATGAACTTATTAATGTGCTTCTCACTGATTCCCATTCCCCTGATCTTAGATGCTTCAATGATTTCTTCTGTATTTCTCCGGATATCCTCTTCTTCCTTGGCCATTTCCTCAGGGGTTTTCTTCTTCTTGGAGCTACTCTTACCATATATTTGGAAAATCCGCTTGTTGTGTAGCAAGGCCTTCAATCTTTCCATCAGATCCCCATATGCAGCATCAGTATAACTATCCTGAACTTTGTCAAAGCCATGTAAAGTGGTGATAGCTTGCAAGTCCAGCTTCAGCTTCGCATCCTTCCTCAGGTCATGCTCATTACTGAAGGCCGGGTCTCCATCCAAGATCATGATGTGTCTGCGTCCATCCAGGTAGCTGCTGCTAAAGCTCTCTTCCTGGCTCAAAACATGATAAGCAAGCGCTGCCATAGACTTGGTTCCACCTGTATAGTTGAGGTGAATCAGCTCATCGGGTGAATATGTTTCCGCAAGCACGGAACTAATCGACAACTCACTGCCTACATCATTTATGCTTAGCAGCTTGGCACATGTATCCGGAAACTGAACAGTGATTTGATTAAGGATATTTCTACCGGTTTGGTAGGTGCCAGACTGTTTGATGGAGGGATTATCAGCGGTACAGACCAAGAATAGCTTGCATTCGGAATAGTATCCCAGCAGGTATGCCGCACTAATGTAACAGGGTATCGGATTTGTCCCAACTAATACATAAATGTTTGTCATATTTTCTCCCTATGAAGTATTTGATGCCAATTGGATCAGTACATTACACTCATGTCCATTTAGGCACTTCTCGTGCCTGACTGGGAGCTTTCATGCCCAAAAATCTCAAACTGTGCCACTTTTGAGCACACAGCACCCGGTTTCAGAAAATGAAACCGCTGCTTAACGCCTCGCAAGAAATTGGCTATCGCCTTTACTTCCATACCATTATCTCCTTATTCCTAAATATACACCATAGCCGCAATTGTCAAGCAGAGTTTGCATTTCCAAAATGATGTTTTAATAAATGACTAATCTTTCCTACACGTAAGTGCTTGGAAAATTGACATCGTTTTCCAGGATTGTGGGTGTATTTCATTATGAGGCATTACGATAACCATTTATGGCATAGTTGGATTTATCCATTTCTTCGATTTCGTTCTCGAGCCAATGCCTGTTCAT
>JALNWR010000024.1 GCA_023230795.1 Candidatus Cloacimonadota bacterium | reverse complement strand
GACATTAATGCTGGAATCATGAATCTTAACTGCCAAAAGTATAAACTGAAATACATAGGCATAGATGATAGCTAAGATACTATCATTAAGTTCATTATCAAAAGAGTGACTCTATATTTTGGGGGAATGCCAGCTTTGTTCAGTTCACATCCCCCCGTTTTTTAAACAGGGTATGATAGGTTGGTTTCCTATGCTCCATGTTCCTTTCAGTTTCGTTAGATTACGAAAAGAGAATCCAGCAGGGGGAATGCCGGATTCTCTGATCAAATAGCGGTATGCTGCATGCGTTTTGCAGAGCAAGCCGCTGTTTTTGTGTTTATTTCAGAACTGAGGGTTTAATCTAAAGCTTTGAGGAAACTGGGTACATCCGTGCGCATGGGTTTGATGCGAGTGGGATCATCAGCGTTTCCACTTGTTTGTTTCTCTTCGTTGGATTGTGAGTTGATTCCCAGGGTTTTGAGGATCTTGCCTATTTCGTCGTTAGGATTTGTGGTCTGTGCGTCAGTTTCAGTGATGTTGTTGGGGTTAAATTTGGGGAAATCCAGCAAATCACTGGTTTGCTCGTTTTTATCCAAACCGGTAGCGATGAGGGTTACGGAGATTTTGCCGGCCATGCTTTCATCCATGATCACGCCCATGATGATATTGGCGCCGCGTCCGGTTTCATTTACTATTACATTGGATACTTCTTCGATTTCGCTCATCAGGATATCTTCTCCGGCAGTGATATTGAGCAGCAGAGACTGGCAGCCTGTGAGGCTGATATCGGTGAGCAGGGGATTGTCGATAGCGGCTCTGGCGGCATTGATAGCGCGGCTATCGCCTTCAGCTACACCGGTTCCCATCAGAGCATAGCCCATGTTTTGCATCACAGATTTCACGTCGGCAAAATCCACATTGATCAGTCCGGTAATAGTGATGATGTCGCTCACAGCCTTGGCGGCTTCATAGAGCACGTCATCGGCATTGTTAAAGGCCGTCATCAAGGGAGCATTGCCATAGATTTCACATAGTTTTTCATTTGGGATTACGATCAGGGTATCTACATATTCGCTTAAGTGACGGATGCCGTGATCCGCATTTTCAGCGCGTTTATGTCCTTCGAAGGGGAAGGGTGTGGTTACTATGCCAAGGGTCAAAATGCCCATTTCCCGGGCGATTTTGGCGATGATGGGAGTAGCTCCGGTGCCGGTGCCTCCGCCCATTCCGGCTGCGAGGAAGATCATATCCGCACCTTCAAGGTGGGATTTGATCTCATCTTTGGATTCCTCTGCGCTGCGGGAGCCGGTTTCCGGATTTGCTCCGGTGCCCAGGCCCCGGGTGAGCTTTTTCCCCAGCTGCATTTTCATTTTGGCCTTAGATTTAGTCAGATCATCTGCGTCTGTATTGGCGGCGATAAATTCTACTCCGCCAAGTTCGTTCCGTATCATGGTATTGATGGCATTGCCTCCGGCTCCGCCGACTCCGATCACTTTGATGTTTGTGCCGACTTGTGCTGGTCTTTCGTCAAATTCAATCATGGTATCCCCCTTAGGTGAAGTCCTTTATTATTTTTTTAAGTTTATCTACAAATCTGCTACTGCCAAGATTGCCCAAAGAAAAGCTGCGGCTCTCCGGTTCATGCTCAAATCCCATGGCGTAATACAAAATACCCACCGTGGTGGCAAAAGCCGGATCATTGAGCTGGTTTGTCATGCCTTGCAGCCGGGAAAGATCAGGCTTGGCGATCTTGACCTGGAGATTGAAGGCGGCATTGATAGCTTGGTCTATACTGGCCAGATTAGCAGTTCCTCCGGACAGGATAATTCCTGCGGTGACCAATTCCGGGGTATAAAAATCCTTGCTACGGTCATAGCAGAGCGCCAGAATCTCTTCCACCCGGTGCTGGATCACATGGCTGACCAGGTATTGAGGTCGGCGAGAGCTGGGTCTTCCGCTGATGCCTTCTACATCGATTTCCAGAGATTGATCCACCTCGGTGGCATTGGCATTGCCAAATTGGGTCTTGATATATTCTGCGCTGGCGAGAGTGGTCTTGAGCCCTATGGCTAGGTCTTCGGTGATGGCTTTTCCTGCCATGGGGATGACCAGGACCTTATCCAGAGCTCCCCGGTTGTATATGCTGATATCAGCAGAACCTCCGCCGATATCGATCAAAATGGCACCCAAACGGCGTTCATCATGAGAAAGAACACTGTGGCTGAGAGCGATGTGATTGAGCACAAAGTTTTCCGGATCAATCTCGTAGCCGGAGATATTTATGCACTTGGTGAGATTTCTTAAGGGAGTGAGCTCTGAAAGCACCGTGAGCACCTTTGCGGTGAGGTGAAATCCGTTCATATTTACGGGATTGTAAATGTCATCCTGAGAATCTATGATAAAGTCATGCGGTATGCCGTGGAGAATCTTGTGGCGCTCAAAGCCTTTTTGGATCTTCACGCTGTTTTTGGCATCGGCGATCACTTGCTCCACATGTTCGATAGAGATTTCTCCGGGTTCATTGGGGCTTTCGGTGGGGATAGAGATTCTGCCATCGCCCAATTGGGTGCGGATGTGCTCTCCCGTGATGTTAGCGTAGATGTTTTCAGCTTCGGTATCGGAAGCCTTTTCTGCACTTTCGAGGGATTTTCTAATGCACTCGGCCAGGGCGCCGATGTCTTTTACCACTCCACGTTCGATTCCTTCCGATGCGGATTCTCCGATACCCAGAATCTCAAGACGATCATCTTCAAGGGTGCGGGCGATGATCGATCTCACCATAGTGGAACCAATATCCAAAGCTGTGATTATGCTGCCTTTCATTTGTTTCCTGCCTTTATTACTACCTGGTTTTCAAAGCGTAAATCTACCAAACTCCGCCTATCGATATTGCCGTTATCCTGCACAAATTGATAGCGCCCCAGCTGAGTGGCAATGTTCTCCTCAGAGGGGATGATGCGAGTGCCATATCTGGCATCTACGATATTTATAGTATCATCTATCATGTAATACTCAGAGATGATAGGCAGATACTCCGGGGCTTGCTGCATGATCTTCAGGTGCAGAGCCAGGATGCGGGAGATATCCCGTTTTGTAAGCTGATTGCCAGGTTTTAGTTGTGAGTCTTTGTAATAAGAACTGTAAATTGGAATATCTTCACGGTAATATGAAGTATAACGCTCCATGATTACCCCTTCAGAATCGATAGGATAGAGCCGGCCTTCCTGACTTTTTACATACAGGATACCTTCCCGCTCTTTGACTCTTATTTTGATAGTACTTAGCAATTGTCGTGTGATCTTGAGCTCTTTCACGCGGGAGATACTCTTGATGTCTTGCTTGATCTTTTTTACGGGAATCTTAAACAGGTTCTGGCCAAGCTGATCTTCAAGGTAGCGAGCAACGAGAGAATCCGGAATAGCAGTATTGCCAGAGATTTCTATCTTCTGCAGCTGCAAAAAGGGCATATGCCTGAGCGCGTGCCAAGCCCCAATGACAAGTGCGATCACACCTGCAAGGCTGAGGGTAAAAAACAGATAATATCTGCTGTTTCCACGACGCTTTCGGTCTTTCATTTCACTACCTTATTGATATTTATGTATATATAGCTCTGATACTGAATTCGAGAAAAACTCAATCAGGATCATAACTTACTACTTTTTTGGGGTTTAGTGATTGTGTCAACTCTTTTTTTCAATTCAGCCAAAATTTCTTCGCCATATTGCCAGATATTCCCTGCTCCCATAGTGATTAAGATGTCATCAGGTTTCAGCAGAGCAAGGGTTTGGGGCACTATCCGGGCATTGTCTTCTATTACATGAACCTGATTGTGCCCGCTTTGGATAGCTACGTCTGCGATCAGCTTTGAAGTAACATTTGGGATAGCCTGCTCCCGGGCCGGATAAATCGGAGCCAAAATCAAGCAATCACAAGAGAAAAAGGACTTGCCGAATTTCTCATAAAGATCACGGGTGCGGGAATACAAATGCGGCTGGAAGAGGGCTACAATGCGTCTGCTCACGCTATCTTTAAAACCTTCCAGAGTGGCCATAATCTCGGTGGGATGATGCGCATAATCGTCATACACTATGATGTCGGCTGCTTCTCCCTTGAGGTCAAATCTGCGATACACACCGCTGAATTTTGCCAGGCCATCCTGTATACTTTTGAAAGGTATATCCAGCTCCAAGCCTATCGCCGCCGCCAGGAGTGAATTTTGGATATTATGTTTACCGGTTACGTTCATCGTGATACGCCCCAGCTTGTAGCCCCTATAGCCCAAAGAATAACTGGTGGTAAAGTCCTTCATGCTGATGTCAAAGGCCTGGACGTTGGCCTGGCGAGAGAGGCCATAGGTAACGATCTTCTTGTTGATCTGGGGCAGAATCGCCTGCACTCCGGGATCATCCAGACAGGCTATCACACTGCCAAAGAAAGGAACTTTATTGGCATATTCGATAAAAGCACCCTTGATGTCGTCCAGATTGCGATAACAATCCAGATGGTCTTCATCCACATTGGTGATGCCGGCGATGCAAGGAGTGAGCGACAAAAAGGAATGATCATACTCATCGGCTTCCACTACTATGTATTTACCGGAGCCCATCACGTTGTTTGAACCAAAGTTCTTCACTTTTCCGCCCACTATAATGGTGGGTTCCAGACCTGCGGTTTCCAAAACGAGCCCGGCCATGGAGGTGGAGGTGGTTTTGCCATGCGTGCCGGATATCCCTATAGAAAAGCTCATGCGTGTAATCTCTGCCAGCATCTCGGCGCGGCGGATGACGGGGATTTTGAGAGCTTTGGCAGCTATGATCTCGGCATTATCATCTTTGACAGCGGAGGATTTTACCACAACGTCTGCATCTTCTATCTGCATGGGATCGTGTCCTTCAACTACTTTGATTCCGATCTCTTCCAGGTGGTTTGTAATCTCGGTCTTTTTCATGTCCGATCCGGTAATCTGCAGGCCCTGATTGTACAGAAATTCTGCGATTCCGCTCATACCTATGCCACCGATGCCAATGAAGTGTATCTTTCTGGTTCTGCCAAGCATATCATATCTCCTTGTAAAAGTTTAAAATGTTTTGCACTATATCTGTCACAGCCGTATTTTCAGGCAATGTGTCAAGCTTTTCTTTCATGTTTTCCAGCTTCAGGTTTTTGATCAAAGTCAGCAAGGTCTGTGCGCCCAATTCGCTTTGCGGGAGCAGTTCTGCCACGCCTTTGTGCTTTTGAGCCAGGGCGTTGTAATGCTGATGATTATCCGCTGCGGAAGGCAGGGGAATCATGATGGCGGGAAGCCGGGCATCTTCCAGCTCGGCGATAGTCATGGCTCCGGCCCGGGTAATGGCCAGATCGCTGATCCGCATCATGGCGGCCAGGCGGGGATGAAAATCAAAGATATACAGGCCTTCGCGATCCTTGTGCTGAGTGTAAAAGCTAGCATAAGTAGTGCGTCCTGTCTGCCACATTACCTGCCAGTCATCCTCCAAAAGCACAGTTATCACGCTGGCAACCACATTGTTGATAGCCAGAGATCCTTGCGAGCCGCCGGTGATGAGCAAGCTCTTTTTTCCTTTGTCAAAACCGATCTCAGTCAGATCAAAAGCCAGATCATCAGTATGCTTGAGGATAGGGATGCCGAAATTCCTGAAATTCCCCTTTTTCAGATACTTGCGGGTGTCTTCAAAAGAGATATAAAGCCGGCTGAGATACTTAGCCAGATAGCGGGTGGTGAGTCCGGGATAGGAATTGCTTTCGTGCAGGAAGCACGGAATTTTGAGGCTGATAGTTGCAATGGCTACAGGCCCCGCCACAAAGCCACCGGTGGTGATTACTCCATCGATCTGGTTTGAGCTCAGATGCCTCCTGGATTCCTGTATGCTGCTGGCCAGATAGTAAGGAAAGAGTAAATTGCTGAGGCTTATCTTGCGATACAGCTTTTGCACACGGATGGTCAGGAAAGTGTATTTGTGCTCCCGGGCAAGGCGCTCTTCCATGCTGTTTCTATTACCAATAAAGATGCATTCATGGCCTTGCAAGGTAAGTTCATCAGCCAAAGCCAATGCTGGGATGATGTGTCCGCCGGTTCCACCGGCACCAAAGGCAAATCTCATAATTCCCTCCTGCGGGCAGATATATTCAGGATTACTCCTACGGCTATGCTATCCATCAAAAGAGCACTGCCGCCATAACTGATAAAAGGCAGGGTGTTACCGGTGGGGGGTAAGATGCTCATAGCCACTCCGGTATTTACCAGGACGTTGCAGAAGATATTCATAGCCATGCCAGCGGCCAGCAGCTTCAGATACAAGCTCTCTTGCCTTTCTGCCACCCTCATGCTGGCAAAAAACAGGGTGCAATGCAGCAAAAAGACCACCATGGCTCCTACGTAGCCAGTTTCTTCGCCGATGATAGTGTAAACATAGTCTGTGCGCGCTTCAGGAAGGTAATAGTGCTTTGCCCGGCCGCGGGCTATTCCCGTGCCCAGAATTCCCCCACTGGTCAAGGCAGTAAGGCTTTCACGTACTTGATAATCGCCATCCCCGGTATTTGAAAGGTCACGCTCCGGAAAGAATAAAGAATATTTCTTAAATGCCCGCATCCGTTGCATCCGGAAGCTATCTCCCTGAGTGATGATAAGCACGCCAGCGATCATGCCAATGGCAAGCATGATGATAAGTATCCGCTTCCTGATGCCTGCATAAAAAAGCATACCAAGTAAGGTCATCCCGGAGATGATGATGGTGGAAAGGTGTTTTTCGATCAGGATCAAAACAAAGACACCGATAGTTAAAAGCGTCAAAGCAGGGAAGTTTTCCGGAAAACGCAGGATGTTCTTAGTCTGCCTGAGCAGCTCGTTTTTTTTATCCAGCACCGAGGCAAAGAAGAAGACCAGGGCGATGCGTGCAAAAAAGGAAGGCTGAAAATTCAGAGGACCAAGGCTGATCTGACGCGTAGCTCCTTTGATAGAGGCACCTTTGACCAATACATAGACGAGCATAATGATGGCGATATACACTAACCAGGTATTGGTAAAGCGCAGTTTCTCAAGCTTGAAGGCATAAAGGATGACGATGGCGATAAAGCCAGAGAATACCGTGAACCCCAATTGCTTATAAAAATACTCCATAGAGCTTTGCACCGAGGTGATATCCACCATCACGATCAGCCCGATCAGGCACAAGGCCAGATAGCTGAATAGGATCAGACGATCAAAATTTACTACATAGGTGCTGAGCCTATTCTTTTTCACGCTTGATCTTCCTTACAATGGTCTTGAAGGTTTCTCCCCGATCTTCAAAATTCCTGAATCTGTCAAAGCTGGCGCAGGCAGGGCTGAGCACTACGTTATCCCCGATGGCAGCGTCTGCAAGAGCCTGGCGCACGCAGCTTTCGAGATCATCGGCGAATTCCAGAGGCATTTTCCCCAGCCAGGCCTGGCGCATCAAGTCCCCAGTATCCCCGGTTACGTAAGCTTTTACTGCGTGTTTCTGCAGGCTATCGGTCAAAAGGGAGAAATCTTCTCCTTTGTCTGAACCACCCAGTATTACGCGGATGGGGCGTTCAAAGGATTCCAACGCATTTTTTGTAGAATCACAATTTGTCGCTTTGGAATCGTTGTAAAAAGCCACGCCATTGATGCTATCCACATATTCCAAACGGTGGGGGAGAGCCTTGAAGCTGGCAGCAGCCTTCATGCTCCGATCCATATCCAGCCCCAGAGCTTGTATGCTGAGTAAAGCGGCCATGCAGTTTAGCTTATTATGATGGCCTTTTAGCTTGAGGTTATACATCGAGAATGTCTGATCTCCTATATGGATGAATTTATCATTTAGGTATGCTGACGTATCTCTGGCAGTGCTGCTGAAATAGAGCTTTTGGGCTTTCAAATCCTGATCCCGTTTCTTGATCTGGATAGAATCATGATACAGCACAGCGTAGTCTGCACTGCTCTGATAGCGAAAGATACCCATCTTGCTGTCGCAATAAGCGTCAAAATCAGGATAGCGATTCAGGTGATCCGGCGTAAGGTTTAGAAGAATTGCTACATCTGGAGCAAAGCTCTCGATCAGATCGAGCTGGAAGCTGCTGATCTCTAAAACTATGTATTCTATTCCGGGCTTGTGGATGGGAAAAGAACAAAAGGCCTGACCGATATTACCGGCCAGAATACACTTTTTGCCCAGCTCTGAAAGGATATGATAGATCAGGCTGGCTGTAGTGCTCTTGCCATTAGAGCCTGTTACCGCGATGATCTTGCTATCTTTTGCCTTGATTTGATAGCCAAATTCTATCTCAGAAATCATTCTGATGCCTTGGGCTCTTCCCTGGCTGATGATGGGCACATTCAAGGGTATGCCCGGACTTACTATCCATACATCACAGTCCAATAGCTTTTCTGAGTGACCACCAAATTCACAAGCAAAATTCTGTTTCAATTCCTGTACAGAGCTAATCTGATCTGCCGCTTGCAATTCACTAAGGAAGACTTTCGCTCCCATTTCCTTGAGCTTATAGGCTGCTGCAATCCCGCTGCGGGCCAGCCCTAAAATTCCGTATTTCAACGAAGCATCAAACATCTTTTATCCCTTTATTAGCGTAGTTTTATGGTGCTGAGTCCGATCGCAACGAGCAAGATGGCCACGATGTAAAAGCGGATCACAATCTTGGTCTCATGGATGCCTTTCAGCTCATAATGGTGATGGATCGGCGCACATAGAAAGATGCGACGGCCGACACCGAATTTCCTTTTGGTGTATTTGAACCAGGAACGCTGCATAATAACGCTGCCTGTTTCGATGATAAATATAAGGCCGATAATTACCAGGAATATCTGTTCTTTCAAGAGCACTGAGATCACGGCCAGAATGCCTCCCAGAGCCAAAGAACCAGTATCTCCCATAAAGATCTGAGCCGGATAGCTATTGTACCATAAAAAGCCGATCAAGGCGCCCATCATGCCGGAGATGAAGACAGTAAGCTCTCCCGCATTTTGAATGTATTCCAGATTCAGATAATCTGCAACGATGAAGTTTCCCTTAAGGTAGCTCATGATGCCCAATCCCAGAGCAGAAAAGGCCAGAATGCCAGCAGCCAGGCCGTCCAGGCCATCGGTGAGATTCACCGCATTTGAACTGCCGATGATCATAAATATCACAAAGGGAATGAAAAACAGACCCAGCTCCAGATACATGCCCTTGAAAAAGGGGATTTGCAAGGCGGTGATATTATCTGCAGGAGAGGAGCTGTAATATATGGCCAGAGTAAGGATCAAGGCTACAGATATCTGTCCCCACAGTTTGTAACGGGGGATCAAGCCCTTTTTTGATTTGACGAAGTTTTTCAGATAGTCATCCAGAAATCCCAAGCTACCCAGCCACACCGTGCTGAGGTACATCATCAGGATAGCGTAATTTGTCAGGATGTTCCAAAAGAGAGAGGCTACCAGCATTGCCACCAAGATCATGAGTCCGCCCATGGTAGGAGTTCCGGCTTTGATGCGATGCTTTTCCGGCATGTTTTCATCGATGCTTTCCACTGCGGCTTTATTCTTCAGCATACGGATGAAAAATGGTCCAAAAATCAAGGTAAACAGCAACGCCGTGATAAAAGCTCCGATCGAACGGAAGGTTACATAGCGAAAGACGTTAAAAACTATAGTATAGTCGGCCAAAGGATAAAGTAGGTGATATAGCATTAGTTGTCTCCTCGCAGTATCGGTAGAATCTTTTCCAATTGAATGCCGCGTGAGCCTTTAACCAGGATTACAGCCTCTAAAGGAAAATGGGGCAATTTGGCCAGGAACTCAGTGACGTGAGCATAGTGATGTTTGGGTTCATTGTGATACAGGCGCGCATGATTCCCTATAGTGTAAAGCGTATGTTCTCCACTTTCCAGGATGATGGTGCCGATCATTTGGTGATACATTTCAGAGCTTTCCCCCAGCTCAAGCATATCTCCCAAGATGGCGATATGAGGTAGCTGTGGGAGATAATCCCGCCAGAATTCCAAAGCAGATTGCATGGAGACGGGATTCGCATTGTAGCAATCCAGGATTAGATGCCGGCCTGCCCGGCTTTCGATCTGCATACGCAGATCCAGATTTATGGGCTGATTCAGAGCCTTTTGGATCTTATCAGTCTCAAGCCCCAGCTGCAGCGCTGTGCAAATTACAAAGGAGGTATTGATCACGTAATGTGGAGCCAGATAGGGTATTCTCCACCGGGTATCTGACAGGATGAAGGTTTGAAAGTCTTTTTCCAGGGCTATCTTATGAATCCGATAATCTGCATTTTGCGAAAAGCCCACGCTGCTGCCTTTACCTTCGTAGCGCTCAAACCGAGGATCGTCCGCAGGATATATTCGCAGCTCAAGAGCCCGGTGGAAGAGATCAGATTTTTCTCTGAAGACGCCTTCTTCATTAGCAAAATATTCCAGATGAGAGGGCCCGATATTCAGGATGATCCCGGCATCCGGCATGATCGTATCTGCCAGGATGGCTATCTCACCAAAGTGATTGGTTCCGATCTCAAAGATTCCGTATTTATGCTTTGGGCTGATGCGCAGGATGGTCTTACACAGCCCAATAATGTTGTTTTCGTTTTTTTGGGTCTTCAGCACAGGAGCCTGGCTTTGCATAACCTGAGCCATCAGCTCCTTTGTGCAGGTTTTCCCTGTGGAGCCGGTAATGGCGATCTTGTATATAGCAAAGAGCTGCAAATATTTCTGTAGTATTCTGGCCATCAAAAGCTCCGGCTGCTCTGCATAGATCAGATTCTTGTGTTTAAGGTCTGCATCCCCGCTCACCGCCAGATTGCTTGGGTCTGCCAATACCTCTAACGCAAAACGGTTACCATCAAAATTCTCACCCTTTAGGGCAAAAAACACCGAAGCAGGCTGCATGCTTCTACTGTCTGTAGAGATATGATAATAGTTTTGGGGCTCTGTATAGCCCATCTCCAGCGGCTCTTCTTTGTTTAATATCCTGATAAGCAGCGGATCAAGAGCCAGGATCAATTCATCTTCAGCCTTTTGTGAAGTAGGTCGCTCAGAGCACTGCAACGCTTGCTGATAATCATCAAAGTCATAGCGCTTTCCCTTGATTTCCTGATAGGTTTCATGTCCCTTACCGCAGATAAGCACGATGTCTTGTGGACGCGCCAGCCTGATTGCGCTGCGGATTGCTTCTGCCCGATCGCGGATGATCCACCAGGGCAGAGCATAGTTCGTATCTTTGACGATCTCGTAGATGATCTTATCTGGATTTTCATCCCGGGGATTATCATCGGTGATAAACACAGCATCGCTGAGGCTAAGTGCTGCTTTTAGCATCAAGGGACGTTTACCTTTATCCCGATTGCCTCCGGCTCCGATAATCGTGATCACACGTTTATGGGCAAATTTCTGCACACTTTTCAGTAGATTTGTAATAGCATCCGGACTGTGAGCATAATCTACGTATATACCCAGGCCAAGTTGATTTGGCACAGGCTCTATTCTTCCGCGGATGGCTTTGATATTCTGGCACAAAGCCGGCAGCTCCGGCAAGGTCGCAACGCTGTTCAAAACCGCAGCGCAAGCCAGAGCCAGATTATCTATGTTAAAGTCACCTATCAAAGGGCTGTCTATCTTGATGCTCGCAGTACTGTCTTTTTGATAAAGTTCAAAGCTGGAGCCATGTAGCAGTGTCTCCTGACTCTTGATTTGCAGCGAATTTGATGCGTCATGCCCGATACTGATTACCTGGCATTTACTGTCTGCCAAACGTTGCAGTAGCGTCTCACCATAACTGCTATCGCTATTTATGATGCAAGTAGCCGCAGAAAAGGCAGCCCTCTCAAAGAGCAGATACTTAGCCTCAAAATATTCATCCATATCCCGGTGAAAATCCAGATGGTCACGGCTGAGATTAGTAAATAAACAAAAGTCGTATTCCACACCATAGACCCTGTCCAGGGTCAGAGCATGGGAAGACACCTCCATCACCAGATGGCTGACACCCTCTTGTCTCATCTGAAAAAATATCTCATTGAGCTGCAGGATATCAGGAGTAGTATGTTTTGTAGGATACTCCTTATCTATGATCTTGTATCCCGAGGTACCGATCCAGGCTGCTTTGTAGCCTTTTTGCAAAAGCATCTGATAGAGCAACAGTGAAGTAGTGGTCTTGCCATTGGTGCCGGTAATGCCATAGAGTGTGATATGATGACTGGGATCATCATAGTAAAGCCTGGCATACAAAGCTGCAGCTTTTCGGCTATCGCTCACGGTGATTTCCACTTTACCAGTTTCACCGATACAAAGATAGGCTCCGCGGGAGCGCACTTCAGATATAAAGTCATGACCGTCAAAGCTGCTCCCTTTGATGGCGATAAAGACTTCTCCAGATTGCAGTTCTCTATTGTCGGTTCTTGGCCTCGGAAGTGGGGCAGAGGAGTCTGCGATCTTGTGCTGCAGTAAAATATTGTGCTGGCGATATAGCTCTAATAGATGCGAAATCATAAGGATGCCTCCAGGATGCAGACGCTTTCGCTGCTGATTCTCGATCCCGCCAGAAGTGATTGTTTGCGCACAATGCCAGAGCCTATTATTCTGACTGTAACTCCCTGATCTGAAGCAGCCTTCACAGCTTTTCGCAGGGTGAGTCCCACCAGGTCTGGCATCGTGTAGGCACGTACCGCCTTGTGGTCAAAGCTTTTGCTGCGCCCTATCTTCAGCGTGATGGGATGATTTTTATCTACCGTGATGCCTGCCTTGGGAAATTGATCAATGACTACAGAAGCGCTGTCTGGCCCTTCTATTTTGTATAGGAAACCGTATTGATTGAGGTTGCGTTCGGCAGACTGTATATTCATCCCGCGCAAATCCGGCATTTTCAGCGAGGTTTGCAGCAGTCTCTCGTTATAGGGTAAGATGTCGCAATCCGGCATAAAAAGTATGTTCCCCACTATTTGCTTGAAGGTGGGAGCCGCACTCATGGAACCAAATCTATAATAGTGCTGGGGTTCATCATAAAAGATAACTACTACCATACGAGGGTCTTCCATAGGGAAAATACCTGCAAAGACAGAGTTGTATTTGTCGCTGGAGTAACCTCGGGTGCCCTGAATGTTTTTTTCTGCGGTACCGGTTTTACCTCCTACGCTGATGTAATCCATTTTTATATGGGTAGCAGTGCCATCATCCACCACATCCTGAATATAGGAGAGCATGGTGTCGCAAGCTGCTTTGGAAGATATCTGGCGCAATACGGAAGGCTCGAAAGACTCCAATACTTTACCCTGATCATCACGGTAACTATCCACAATATGTGCCTTCATCATCTTGCCACCATTGGCTACAGCGCTATATGCCGCAGCTAATTGAATGGCTGTAACCGAAATGGATTGGCCAAAAGAAAGGGAATGCAGAGAGTAGCCATCCCAATGCTCCAGCTTGGCAAACAATCCGCTGGATTCGCCAAAGAGATTGAGGGCGCTTTTTTGACCAAAACCCATAGCTATATAAGCTTCATAAAGCTTGGTTTTGCCTATCCGCTCTGCTACTTTAGCCACTCCTACGTTACTGGATTTTACTATTATCCCACGCGGTGTAAGCGGGCCATAGTCATGAGTATCGGAAATTACCCGGCGTCCCACCTGGTAGCGGCCGCATTCAAATCGCTCTGTAGGTTTCACCAGCTTGTGCTCCAGGGCGGGGAGCATACTCAATGGCTTTAAGGTGCTGCCAGGCTCAAACATAAAGCTGGCCGGAATGTTGGATTTTGTCCGCACTGTATTGGGGTCGTCGTGCCTGTCTTGGCTAGATACTCCCGCCAGGGCCAAAATCCTGCCAGTTTTTGGGTCCATTACTACTGCACCGCCATTCAAGGCACCGTATTTTTCTACCCCTTCATACAAAGCGTTTTCCACTATCTCCTGGATTTGTGTATCTATAGTCAGATAAAGGTTTACCCCGTTTTTAGGTGGTTTTTCATGCAAATCAGGATAGGGCATGGGATTGTTATTAGCATCCAGCACTATTTCCCGCCATCCGTATTCTCCAGACAAAGCTTTGTCATAAGTAGCTTCCAGCCCACAAATCCCGGAAAGTTTGTATAAGGACTTACTGTCTGTCATGGGATCGTAGCCATTGGATTCTTCGCTTACAAAGCCTATAGTCCGGGCAGCCAGAGTGCCTTTTGAATAGATGCGGCGCATTGAGGAAAAGTTTTGGATCAAGCCGGGAAGATTCTGTTTGCCAAATTCTTTCAATATCTTATCCAATTCGGCTTCACTGATTTTGTTTGAAATCTGGATGGAGGAATCCTTCTTGCCCATATTCAGGCGTTTTAGTACTTGAGATTTTTTCAATGAAGAGTTTTTAGAAATTACATTGGCTATGGTATCGAAAGCTTCAGCCTGAGAGATTGTGTTTCTCTGAGCCCAGGTGCTTACGGCAAAGCGGTCAATATCGATTTGATAGTGATTTATACTGCTGACCAGAAGATTACCTTTGGCATCATAAATCCCGCCTCTGCGGGGAATGAGGATCTCTTTACGGGGGGTGTAACGCACCCGGCGCAGGTATGCAAAATTGAACGGATCCAAAATCTGGATATTAAAAAGGTAAGCACTCCACAAAAGAGCTGCTGCGCCAAAGATGATAATTAAGGAAATGTAACGCGAGCGCATAAATCTAATCGAGGATTATGCTTAAGTTTTTGGCCTCAGCTTTGCTTGCGATCAGGTCTATGATGCAATAGCCATTTTTCTCCTGCTTTTCAGAAGGTTCGTGTACATATATTATCCGTCCTTGATCCTGCTCCGGGATAAATTGACTCATCTCAATCCGGACCAAAGAGGCGATGTGCCGCCCACTTCTGAGATCGTCGTGTTCCACCAAAAGCTCTGTATTGATGTTTTTCTCAGCGTTATAGCTTTTTTCCACCGTGGCCAGCCTTCTGGTGTAACTTACGATCTTATTGTTATTAAAAAAGTTCAAAAATCCGCATAAAGCCGCCAAAATAATCAGGGTGATTACTTTTCCTCTTAACATTTATTTCCCCTTTTTCTTTTCCGCTACTCTCAGCTTGGCACTGCGGGAGCGGACGTTGCTGCTTATTTCCTCTGAATCAGCCATCAAAGGACGTTTGGTTATGATCTTGAGCTTACTTTTGTGTCCACATATACAATTGATTATAGCCGGTGGGCAGATGCAATCCGTGGCCTCCAGCTTAAAAATGTTCTTTACGATGCGGTCTTCCAGAGAGTGATAACTCATCACTACTATCCGACCTCCCGGATTCAGCAGATTGATCGCATCTTTCAGGGCTGCAGACAGTGCCTCCAGCTCGTCGTTTACAAATATTCTCAGGGCTTGAAAGATACGCACTTTGGTCTTCAAGGATTCTTTTGAGCCTATTCCTACCACGCTTTCGATAATGGTAGCCAAATCTTTGGTAGTGGCGATGGTCTTTTCTGCACGGGCGCGCTCTATGGCACGGGCAATGCGTCCAAAGGCCTGATCCTCTCCGTATTCTTTAAAGATTCGTCTCAGTGTCCCAAGTGAAGATTCATTTACCACCTGGCCTGCTGTGAGCTCTTGCGCCCTATTCATGCGCATATCCAGTGCAGCATCTTTGTCAAAACTAAAGCCACGCTGAGCGTCATCCAATTGATGTGAAGAAACTCCCAGATCAAATAGTATGCCATCAATGCTCTTTACCTTATTATAAGCAAGGCTGGTGCGAAGATCGCGAAAATTAGCCTGAATCAATACTGGATCATAAGCTTCAAGCCTTTGCCTGGCTTCAAAGATGGCATCTGCATCCTGATCAAAAGCGTAAAGCCTGATCTGAGGCTCTCTTTGATACATGGCCAAGGCATGCCCGGCTCCACCCAGGGTGGCATCCACATAGATTCCTTTAGCTTTCAATCTCAGCTGCTGTATGCAGGTATTGGCCATTACAGGTTGATGGTAAGTGCTCATAACTGGTAGTCCTCACTGCTGAAAGTATCGCGATGGGTTTGCAATTTGACCTTACGCACCTTTGCGTAAACTTCAGGATTCCACAGCGAGATGTAATGACCTTCGCCTTTGATGATTACAGTGTCATCAATGCCCACTTCGTCCAAGAGCATATTGTGAATTCTTACCCGGCCTGGGCCCTCTAAAATCTGTTCCATCATAGCAAAATCTATTAATTGGGTGCGAAGCTGCTGAGCGCGCTCACTGCCTTGCTTCAAACGTTCCAGGGTGCTGTTCCAGCAGTCTAAAGGATAGATGGCAATGGTGTTATTGGGTCCTAAAGTCACAACCACTGAACGGTTGGAATCATCGGCGAACTTCTTCTTGAAGCTTGCCGGAATGATTACCCGCTGCTTGTGCACCGAGTTTTCAAAGATCCCCAAAAATTCACCGGACATCGGTACCACCTTTTTCTTAATAGTTTTAGCAATTTGTGAGTTTTCCCAGGCTTTGCTATCTCTGGGGCGACTCGTTCTGAGATATTTTGCGCTTTTATGAATTAATCTGAGATACAATGACACCTTTAATCGACCCTGCTTTTTTTGTCAAGCGCTTATTTAGACTTTTTTCATTTTTGTGTGATTATAGAGAAAATGCCATAAGAAGAAAGTTTGGATATCTTGAAATACCTACCCTGATTATGAGTGTTAAAACCATTGATACCAGTGCTTCCAACCCTAATGCTCTGGAGTGGAAACAGCTGGACAGCTCACGTTGAAATATTTCGACATAGCTGTGTATTTTCTCTTGAAATTAATTTATTTTCTGAGTCCTGTTTTGGTGATGGCCTGCTTTTTGGATGAATTTGATTTTAACTTGATTTTAACTCGAGTCCACTCGAAGCTTCGAGTCAGCTCGAGTTAAAATCAAGTTAGAATTGAATTGATTGCCTATGTATCAGGTTAAGCTGTCATTAATGTACTTTGCGAAACAATCAGCTGGTAAAACCAGGAAAAAGAAAAGGATCGTGGCACAGGCCGCGATCCTTATAGAGTGGCAGAGATATTAGTTAAAAATTATAGCTGCCTCCACCGTCCAGAAAGCGGTAAGTGGGGAAGTTCAGGCGCAATTTCTCCTGCTGAGTTTGTTCCCAAAAACTGAATGGCGCATCCAGGGTGCTTTGCCAATACGGAATCTGGGCTTTTTTCGTACAGGACTTCACGGCGTCTGCGCTTTCCTGCATGAGTTCGGGATAGTTCATCATCGAGCTGGTCATTTTGCTAAACAGGGTATAGGTGAAAATGCTGTATTTTTCGCCTTGTTGCTGCAGCTCTTTGCCGGGAGCACTGGCCATGACAAAGCCTTGATTTTTGCCCAGATGGTCTATTTTGGCAAGACCTTTATCTTTGCTGCACAGATTTTTTGGGAAGGATTTTCCGGTTTGTCTGCTTTCCAAAATCATAAAAGAGCGGTGAGCTCTGGTGAGTGCTTCCAGGATAGTATCTACGCTTATCTGGCGCAGGTCTGCCTTCTTGTCTTTGGCCTGGGTATAAGGTAGCAGATAGTTTTTTCCACATTCTTGAACTGTATAGCCTGCATAGTAAAAGACGGCTACATCGTTTGTACTCAGGTTTTTTTTGAAGCTATTGATCGCCGCCAGCATCTGGGAGTAGCTCTGATCTTTGTATAGGCTTACTTCATAATCCATTGCGGTAAAGGCATCAGCTGCCAATTGAGCGTCGTTTAAGCTGGTTTTAAGCTGGTATTTGTCATATCCGCTATTGCCGATCACCAAAGCTTTTCTTTGAGCGAAGGCAGAAAGACTTACCATCATTATGAACCAGAGGATGAGGTGTTTTTTCATGGTCTCTCCTTGCTTTTTAATTCTTTTTCAGCATTCTGCTACAGGGATCATTTAAGTCAAGAAATTTCTGCTTTAGCGTCATTTTTGTGGTGTTTCTCAGAAAAAAAAGCTTGTTTTGCATGATTTAGCTTGACGAAAAACTAAGCAGGAAAAATAATAACTCAGATTTAGGAATGACATCCCAAAATTATATGTATTCGGTAGAGGCGAAATGCCGATCCCACAAAATCACAAGCGAGGTTAAAACCGTGAAAGACGCAATCCAAATCATAAAGCAGATAGATGGTGGCATCGTTTTAGATGCAGCCACAGGCAGAGGTGATTTCATCAATGTGCTCAAACAACACCTGAAAAGTTTTGAGCAAATTATCGGCGTGGATTACTCTGAAAAAAGCGTAGATTATGCTCAGAAGGTTTTCCCCGAAAACAACGTGGAAATCTATCGTATGAATCTGGAAAATCTGGATTTTGAAGATGGATATTTTGACACTGTATGTACGGCATATTCCCTGCACCATTTTGAGAATATTGATGCAGTATTTCAGCAGATGATGCGGGTGTTGAAACCAGGCGGAGTCTTGCTGCTCACCGAAATGTATGCTGATGGGAAGCAGAGTGAAGCCCAGATGACTCACGTGCTCATGCATCATTGGGTGGCGAGTGTGGATAGTTTGTGCGGGATATATCATTCAGAGACTTTTACCAAAGATCAGATTATCAAGCTTGCCAGGAGTCTGAATTTGCAGAAAATGCAGATAGTAGATTATTACCCGCAGGTAGATAATCCCAAGGGCCCTAAAGCCTGCAGCG
>JALNWR010000023.1 GCA_023230795.1 Candidatus Cloacimonadota bacterium | reverse complement strand
GTGTTTGTCTTCATGGGGGAGCTATCTGAAATGCCGTCCCGTTGGGACTCTGGGGCGTTGTGCAGCTTTGGTTTGCTATCTGAAATGTCGTCCCGAATGGGACTCATTGGAGTGTTTTTCTTTACGGGGGAGCTATCTGAAATGTCGTCCCGTTGGGAGTTTGGGGCGTTGAACAGCGATGGTTTGCTACAGCTTATCTTATATCAGGGGATTAGGGCAGCCTTTGCCAGATTCCTTCATAGCTTTGCCAGCCGGCTTCGGTCTTGACCAGGGTGATGCTGAGCATGGCATTGAGCTCATGATCTCGCACATAGCTCTGCCACTGGGGATTTACTATATAGTTTGCGACCCGGCCGGAGCCTTGCTCTTCAAAGCCGATAAAGAGATATTCACGCTCTGCATCGATGATTGTCTGCAGCACCCGCAGGCTGTTTTCCTGATCGAAATTGCCCAGAAGGATGAGCTCTTGCTCTTCCAGCGTGGCCTCGTCCAGCAGGGCCAGGATTTCTGCATCGGCCGGCTGCCAGGAGAGCGGATAACTGGAGGCAGTGATCTCCAGCCGGGCAGTTTCCCGGGTAAGGGGGTAGATCTGCACAGCGGTCTGGCTGCCGGATACGCGGTAGCCGAATTGGAGATATAGATCATTGGCCGGTACTTGCACGCGAAAGCGGCCGCGGCTCAGCTCTTCAAAGGAGCTATTCAGTGTATAAAAAATACCTTCCTCATATTGGCAGATGCTCAGCTGCTGGCTGCTGGCCGGAAGCGGGATGCCGTCTTCATCGCTAATGGCAATCTCCAGCTGGGTGCTTGCTTGATCCTGTTTCTGCTCTTGCACCAGAGCGTTATCTTTGAGGCTGTAATATTGCCAGTCTTCATCCAGATAGACCAGGATGTGATCCGGCAATCTGGTGAAATCGGCCGGAATGCCGCTGGCTTTCAGGACGCTGATGGCCAAAAGGCGATATTGATATGAAGTGAGGTATCTCTGGCGTGCGGCGATATCCAGCCGCAGCAGTCCGCTGAGGGCTTTTTCATCATTAATCTTATACAGACGTTTCACCCAGTGCATGGCTTTGTCCAGGCGGGTGCGGGCGTCTTTGCCGGTGTGGATGAAGTTATCCGGATAGAGGCGGATTCCTTTGCGGCTTAATCTGGCTATGGGCAGCTCTTCATAAAAGGAGGTAGGGGTAAAGAGCTGTTTGGCGGTCTCGGCATCCTGCTCCTGCCAAAACAGATATAGGGCTTCGAAGAGGGCGCTATCGGCCTGCCAGAGGAATTTGGGGTCTGAGTCTGCTAAGAGCTGGAGGAATTCATCCTCTATTACTGGATATTTCTGGCGAAAGGCCTGATAGGCGGGGAAATTGCCCCGGGTATTGATGGCCACCTGAAGGCTGTCTTGCAAGCCGCTAACTATAGCCCGCTCTTCCCACTCGTCCAGCTGAGCCTGCCAGAGGGCTTTTCGGCTCTGGATGTCTTCACGATAGGATTCCGGAGCCTTGAGCCAGTCCTTTTCAATCTCGGGATAAAATAGCATGGCATCTGTGGGGCCCAGCTCTTTGTCGCTGAGGGTGATGCTGAGCGTGATCCGGGGCTGCTCTGAGGCTCTTACGAGCTGTAAGGCTTTTTTGCCGTCGTTATAGGCACTTATATAAAAATCTCCACAGCCGCTGCTGAAGCTCAAATGCCCTTCAGCATCGGTCTTTAGCACTGTGATGGCTCTTAAGGCAGACCAGTTATAGACCATGATGCCGATGCGCGTATCGCCCAGAGGCTGGCCTTCTTCGTCCAGGCAATCTATGGAAATACTGCGGGTGCGCTCCTGCACATAATTCGGGGTGGAATTGATCACGCTGGCGTAGCGGCTCTTGATCAGCACTTCATCTTCCTTTGCAGGCAAGCTGCCTTCGGTAAGGATCAATACGGTCTTATCCACCAGTTTGCTGAACCAGGTCTGATCCAGCCAATAGGCGTTATCCATATCACCGGTGTAATGCCAGGCGCCATCTATATAGACCTCGGCCCAGGCATGGTTGTTGTCCGTATGTGCCCACCAGGGAGTGCTGGCAGGTCGGGAGGGGATGCCCACAGTTCTGGCTGCAGCTACAAAGAGGATTTGCATCTCTTCGCAGCGTCCGGTGAGGGATTTTTGGGTGATATCCAGGGGGGCTTGATCGCGTCCGCTGGTTTGCTGAAATTGCAGTTTTTCCACGCACCAGCTGGAGGTCTCGCGAAATCTGAGCATAGGGTCTGAGATCGAAAGTGCGAGCGAGAGGCCATCATCCAGCATAGCTTTGCGATAGAGGGTAATGCGTTCGTCAGATACGCTCTGCTTTGCCACATAAGAGAGGAAGAATTCCGGGGAGTAGTTCAGGCCTTCCTTCTGCAGGATTTCCAGGATCTGGGTGTAATTTGAGATGATGATATCCGGCTGGGTAGCCATCAGTCTGGCATCCTCTTCATAGGCGATGAGGAAGGCCATGATGATATCGTCATAGTCCTTTAAAAGCCTGGTATAGTTTCTTCTTTGAGCTTTGGGCATATTTTGCAGGTTTTCCTGAGCCAGTTTGCTGATGCGCAGATACAGATCGGGATTTCCCTTACTGGTGAATTGGGGGTTCAGCTGGGCGCAGAGCAAAGCTGTAGCGGCTAAAAGCATGATGATGCTGAGGTATTTTCTCACAAAATCTCCTTATATTATGGGGCTGCGGCGTATCTTGGCGAGGTTTTATATATATGGGAGCCCGTTTTCGGGTTTTTGGGTTTTATAGCAGAAACCGCCCCTGTTGAGGCGGTTTCTGTGTTTGTAAGTTTAGGCTTAGTTGTTAAATCTTCTGCGATTAAACTCAGCTTTTTTTGCTTTCCGGCAATCCGGGCAGCGCTGAGGCTCATTCTGAAGTCCCTTTTCTTGGTAGAATTCCTGTTCACCTTCGGTGAAGACGAATTCTTTGTTACAGTCTTTGCAGATAATAGTTTTGTCTGGCATCTTGTGTTTCTCCTGTGTTTTTTCGGGATCGAACATTCTTTGGGCTGTCCCGCTAAAACAAGGAATCGGCACTTTGGGAATGTTGAATCGCTTCTAATTGTAACCATCTATTAATCGTCAAATATCTGTCAACACATTTCTTTTAAAAAGATGTTTTATCTACAAAATTGAAGCTATCGATAAGGGCTGTAGGCACTATCATTGCAGGCGAAGCCAGCTTTTCTGTGCCCAGAGCCAGGATGCGGCGCGTCATGTCGTGCGGAATCTCGTTGAAGCGGAGGTTATTCACCGCATGCCGGACTTTGCCATCTTCAAAATACAACACGCCATCCCGGGTCATTCCGGTAAGCTCTCCCGCCTTCATATCCACGGTGCGGATGTACCAGAAACGGTTGATAATCAACCCTCTGGGCACCATTTTCATCATCTCTTCCTCGGTGCTTTCTCCTCCGGGAATGTATAGATTGAAGATATGCAGGGGATTGCAGCCCACCTTTTGAGCCCAATAGCGGTTGGCCGGCATGTTTTTGAGCAGGCCGTTTTCTATCCAGGTAGTTTCACGGCTGGGCAGTCCTTCCGGGCTGTAGGGAGAGGCCGAAAGGCTCTTTTGTTTCAGGGTGGAATACAGGCTGAATTTCTCGCCCATAAACTGCTGTCCCAATTGGCCGGTAAAGGCGGTGAAGCCTTCGTCGCTCTGCCTGCGATTCATCATCCAGCTCATATACCAGATCAGCTCTTGCAAGGCTTCGGGGCGCAGGATCACGGCGATCTTTTGCGCATCAAAATCCTGCATGCTGGCCAGGGCTGTGGCTTGAGAGCTGAGCCGGCTGAACTCTTCTTCCAGATTGAAGGGGGCATAGTCTTTGGCTTCATAGCTCACCTTGGTTTCCACTTCGCCTTTTTTGAGGGTCATAGAATGGCCAAAGCTGCTGCTTTCATTGCTGCCTTCAAAGCCGTTTTTGGTAAACAGCCAGGATTTTACCAGATGCTTTTCGCACATTCCGGAGACCATGGCATCCATAGCGATGGCTTTGTCTATGCTCTTTTGCACAATATCCACCATGTCTTTGG
The DNA here is from genome assembly GCA_023230795.1 of Candidatus Cloacimonadota bacterium. Lineage (GTDB taxonomy): Bacteria > Cloacimonadota > Cloacimonadia > Cloacimonadales > Cloacimonadaceae > UBA5456. The sequence continues at coordinate 14,799 of JALNWR010000023.1, read as the reverse complement.
GCTGCAGATTCATGGTGGCAGGAGCGCAGTTTTCCACACGTGGTAGCTCTGCCGGGCCCGAGCTGGCCATGTGTTCCGGGTCTTCAGGAGCCAGACAGGCTATGTCTGTGGCGGTTTTGATGAGAAAGCCCAAAGTGGCTTCATCAGCCTGATTCACTCTGCAAGAGCCGCTTTTTGTGCCAAAAGACAGCTGCAGAGAGATCTGCAATTTCGGACCTGAAATGTGTTGGGTGATGCCGTTTTGCGCAAAGCGGGTTTCATGCGAATTGTCTTCCCTTATAGAGCAGATAAAGTCATCGGCATCAGTGTGTTCACGGATGTATTTTACTATGTTTTGTATCTTCATTGGGAGCCTCCCACGCGGATATTTCTGAATCTTGCCGGAGCGGAACCGTGGGTCATGCGGGCAGTCTGGCTGGGCTGGCCTTTTCCACAATTTACCACGCCAAAGGGACGCCAGAAGCGTTCATCACAGATGGCATCGCAGCTATTCCAAAATTCCGGATTGCAGGATTTGTAGAGCACTTTTTTTAAGGGGCGGATCAGCTTGCCATTCTTGATCTCCCAAAAGAAGTCACCGCCAAACTGGAAGTTTACACGGTGCTGATCTATAGAGAAACTGCCTCTGCCCTGGATATATACGCCATCTTCGGTATCGGCGATCAGTTCAGAGGGGGTCAGCGGCTGGGTGCCCGGAAGCAGATAGAGATTGGGGATGCGATTGATGGGTTGATCGTAATAATAGGTAGCCCGGTTGCAGCCGCGGGAATAGCCCAGGTCTATCTCCATGGCCGTGTCTCTGGTGCTGCCATATTCGTTTAAGATGCCGTCTTTGATGATATGCCATTTCTGGCCGGGGACGCCATCATCGTCAAAACCGTGCGTGGCCAGTCCCTCCGCCAGGGTGTTATCACCCACGAAATTGACTATTTCACTGCCATAGCGGAAGTTCTTCAGCTTTTCAGGAGTGGCAAAAGAGACTCCGGCAAAATCCGCTTCCCAACCCAGAACGCGATCCAGCTCGGTGGGATGACCTACGCTTTCGTGCATGGTGAGTCCCAGATGATTTGGGTCCAGGATCAGAGTGCGACGGGTTTCCGGGCCCAGGCTTTCGGATTTTACTTTGATCAGTGCCTCTTCGGCGATCTGTTTGGCTTTGTCTATCAAATTCAGGTTTTGGATCCACTCCCAGCCCACTGCGCGTCCGCCTTCATCAAAGGTGCGGGATTGGGAGTCGCCATCGTGAATCGCTGTGGCAATGATCATGGGGTCTATGAATTGATGAGTGATATCCAGACGGGTACCCAGGGTGCTGGCAAAGAGCTTTTCATCCTTGTGCATGATCATATAGAAAACTGCCTGCTTGATGCCGTCAAAGGCCAGCATGGTGCGGTTTACTTCCATCATCAGGTCCACCTTTTCAGAAAGCGGCACGTCAAAAGGATCGATCCGGACGGGCGTCTTCCAGGTGGCTATGTAACTGCGTTCCGGAGCTAAACGTAGCTTCTTCTTTTTGTTTACAGAGGCAGAGAGGGTGGCGATGTCAAATGCTTTTTGCACAGTGGCCAGCACCGCCTCATCGCTGAATACGTTGTTATGCGCAAAACCCCAGGCTCCTTCTTTGAAGACGCGGATGCCGTAGCCATCCAGGACGCTGGTATGGGCGCTTTTCAGGCTGAGATTGCGCAGGAAGATCACCTGGTCGGTGGTCTTTTGAATGCGGATATCGGCATATTCGGCGCCGAGGCTGGAAGCCGCATTCATAGCGAGATCGAGATACTTCATATATCTTCTCCTTTGTTCAGGATTTTATTATACTGCATTGATAAACAGCATATGGGAGAACTGGATATCTGTCAAGGTTAAAAGCTTTTGGGGTTTTGGGGTTTTGGGGTTTTGAAGTTTTGAGGTTTTGGGGTTTTGGGGTTTTGAAGTTTTCAAGTTGCTTCCCTTGCTGGGTTGGCTTACCGCTGGATTGGATGCGTCTCGCATCCAGCAAGGCCTGAGGCCTTGGGAATGAGCACGTCCCGTGCTCTGCAGGCGAGACGCCTGCAATCCAGCAGCCCCCCTGGCCTTGAAAAGAGCACATTCCCCGTTCTTGTGGGTAAAGCTGTCTATTAGGCTGGGTCAGACTCTTCCTTTTTAGGCTGGGTCAGACTCTTCCTTTTTAGGCTGGGTCAGACTCTTCCTTTTCCTTTTCTTCAGGCTCAGGGATATCGGGAAGGTCGGGTAGATTCTGCAGCCGCCGCTTGCGTTTTTGGGCTGCAAACGGCATCAATGCCGCCAGAAAAGCAAAGATCAGGGAATTTGCCGCCACGATCAGATAGAGATAGCCCTGCCGCTTGCTATAGCGTTCAAAGTCCTGATGAAAATCCCAGAGAGTGCTATGATATCCGGCGGCGAAGGCTTCATTAAAGCGGACTTTCTGCCCTTTGTGGTGATAAGCGGCCACTATATCCCAAAATCTCTGCCATTGATCAGGATGTTTATCCTGCATATAGCGCACGGCCATGGCAGAGCTTAGGTAGAAGCGGGGCCAGTCGGCTCTGTCTTCGGGATAGAAGTATCCGATGCGGAAAAGGTCGCTTTTTGGATTGATCAGGCTTTCTTTGAGATACAGCAGGTAGCGGTCATAGCCCATCTGCCCGCTGAAATAGGTAGCCATTCCTTCGTGAAACCACAAGGGTGCAGAAGTGAAGAGCTCTTCCAGATACCAATGTATGTATTCATGTAGCAATATCTTCAGATAGTTTTCGTAAATCTGATCCTGACTGCGGATATAGATTACCCGTTCATTACCGCTGTAAAAGGCATCGCTGAATTCCACTATTTCGGCTTTGCCCAGACTGAGTTTCTGGTAATTTTCTTCACCGTGCACTATGTAGATTTTGACTTTGGCTTTGGGATAAATGCCCAGAGTGATTTGCAGATCGGCGATTTTATGCGAGAGAGAGCTGCTCAGAGCGAGGTCTGAAGCGCTGGCTGACCTTTTACTATAAAGCTCATGATATGGGGATTCATGCAGCTTTTGATAGCCCATCAGCAGGGAGAATGCAGCGCAGAAAAGAGCCACGCAGAGGCCGCGCCTGGCAGAAGGAATTGCCCCAAGTGCCAGTTTAGTCAGCGGGCTGTCTGCCACGGTATTGATATCCAATCTCCTTAGCTGAGCGGCTCCCGGGAAAGCATTTCATAGTAAGAGCCGGCATCCTTTTTAGCCACATTGCCGGTGGGGATGCTGCTCAGCTTAATCTCATGCGCATAGCCATAGAGCCTCAGGACTATGATGTCATCCTTCTGTACTATCTGTGCGGCTTTGGCGATCTTGCCATTTACGGATACCAGGCCTTTGTCGCAGGCATTTTTTGCTATGCTGCGGGTCTTGGTAAAGCAGAGTTTATTCAGCAGTATGTCCAGCCTCATTTCTCCTCCTTATCATCCAGGATAATCCGGATATGATTTGCGATATCCTTGATCTTAAAAGGTTTCATTATAAAGTCACGGATTCCCTTTTCCCGGGCATCTTCCACCGAGATCAGGGTGGTAAAGCCTGTGCAGATCACCACAGGGATATCAGTTTTTATAGCCAGCAAGTTTTGGGCCAGCTCCACTCCGTTCATGTAAGGCATGGTAGTATCTGTCACCACGAGATCGATCCTGGCAGAATTCCTGGCAAAATGCTCAAGAGCCTTGCGGGGTTCGGTGAAGCCTTCTACCTTGTAGCCCAGGCGCATCAATCCCTGCCGGAAAATATTCACCAGAGCCGGTTCATCATCTACAAACATTATGGTTTCGCTACCGTGGATATTGTTTTGTTCTTCTTCATCAGAGGCTGTCTGGTGCCATACATCCGGGCTGTAAACCGGCAAATAGATGTGGAAGGAAGTCCCTTCTCCAATGGTGCTTTCCAGACGGATTGCCCCTTTGTGAGATTGCACTATGCTATGCACTATGGAGAGTCCCAGACCTGTGCCTTCATTGGCATCTTTGGTGGTGAAATAAGGATCGAAAATATTGTCCACGATCGCGGAGTCTATGCCTGTGCCATTGTCCGTTACCGATATTTTCAGGTATTGACATTGTTCGAGCTCTGGGAAGGCTTGCATATCGCGGGACCTGAAGCTCACGTTTTCCACTGTAAATTTCAGCAGGGCTCCGTCTTTTTGCAAAGCGTGCATGGCGTTTGTGCCCAGATTGATGATGATCTGATGTATTTGTCCCGGAACTGCGATCACTGTATCAAGATCAGCCTGATAATCCTCCACGATTTTGATAGAGCGAGGTAGATAGCTGCGTAGAAACCGCACGGATTCTTTGACGTGGTCTATTAGTTCGATCACTTCGGTCTTGGATTCTTCCTGTCGGGAGAACGAAAGCAATTGAGAGATCATATCTTTGGCCCGGTTTGCGCTTTTGAGTACTTCCACCAGGTTCAAAGCGGGGTCGCTATCTGGCACGAGATCATCTCCGGCCAGCTCGGTGTATCCGATGATAGCGGAAAGGATGTTATTAAAGTCATGCGCTATTCCTCCGGTCAGGCGTCCGATGGCTTCCAGGCGTTGGGTACGCTTTTGCTGTTCTTCGCGCAAGATTTCATAGGTAATGTCTTTGCAGTTGGCGATGATGCTGGAGAGCTTCCCGTCGTTATCCAACACCGGTTTTACCACCATATCCAGAGTGATTTTGGGGCCATCTTTGCGGATCATATCTACCTTTCCGCGCCAGGGTTGCGAAGAGCGCACTCTCAACCAGGACTGCTGCATTTCCTTGCGGCTGCCTATTTCAAAGGGTAGATTGTCAAAGGGTTTGTCCAGCAGCTCGATGCGTCGATATGAAGTCATGCGTTCAAAGATGGTGTTCACATACTGGATATTGCCTTCGGGGCTAAAGATCAGGATTCCTTCTCCGGCCTGTTCAATAGCCTGAAAGAGTACGTTGATACTGTCATCGGCCTGTTTTTTGTGCAAAGCATAAGCTATGTGTTCCGAGATGGATTCCAATAGCAGCTTGTCTCCTTCGTCATACAAATCGGAGCGATGGTAGGATTGCAGCACTATCACACCGATCACTTTGTCTGAAAGCATGAGTGGGATGCCCAGGAAGTTTTTACACAATATCCCCATGAAGCCACGGTCTTTAGTGCGCTTTTTGATGGCCGTGTTGTCCAGCAGCAGAGTGCGCGCCTCAGAGATAATCTGAGCGGTAAGTGAGGTATTGTCATCAGCTTCGATAGCGTCGTTCTTTTCGCTCATCTCATCTACCAGATAGGGGAAGGTGATGAGGTTGCTGCGGCTGTCGTAGAGTGCGATAAAGAAGTTTGTGACATCGATCACCTGCCCCAGCGATTTGTGAATGGTATGAAAAAGGTCGTCCAGCGAACATTCGATATTCACTGCATGCGAGATTTTGTGCAGTATAGAAGTGGTTAACTGGCTGCGGCGCATTGGGCTGAGGTCTGTAAGCAAGACGGCAAACAGGTCTTCTCTGTCACTCTTTATAGGTACGAGGGTTTGTTTGTGAGCATGCAGCTTATGACGGCTATCAAAAAAGCTGTATTCCACAGATGCAGTTTTCATAGGTGAATTTTGAAAGTATTCCTGCCATTTCATCATATCCAGCTTTTCTTCTTGCTCTATACCCACGGAGTCAAAGAAAGCTTGAAAAGCCTCCCAAAGATAGTTTCCTACCACATCCTTGGCTTTGATGCCGATAAGGCTTTCCATAGCTCCATTCACCAAAAGCACCTTGCCCTTGATATCCACCAGCATCATGCCATCGGAGGCCTGCTCAAAAATGCCGCGAAACAGAGCTTCGCGTTCTTCCAGCTCTTTTCGGATCCTCTCCAGATTGGTAGTGTTTTGCATGGAAACAATCACGTGAGCAAAGTCTTCCATATCGTCTCCAGGGATGTTCCAGGAGATATGAAAGTGCATGAGATTACCTTTCAGATCATAGTTGATGCCCTGTCCGGCGAAGTGTTTACGTCCTTCTGCCAAAGCCACGAGCGACTGCAAAAGCGTATCTTCGGTACCTGTGCCAAAGATGATATTAGTGGATGAGATCAATTCTTCTTTGCTTTTGGCTCCAAAGGTTTTCAGTGTGGCTTGATTTACATCCAGCACTTTCAGGAGGCTGGTGCATTCTATGAATTTTTCAGGGTAGGTCTTAAAATAGGCATAAACATCCGTCACACCCTCATTCTTCAGAGCATTCAGATAGGCATAAATGAGTGAGAAATCTTCTACCCAAAGGGATGCCGGCGACTGTTCAAAGAGCATTTGGTAAAAATTCTGGTTAAGCTTCTTCATGGTCCTCTCTCTTATAATAGGGTTGATTGTGGTTGAGGTCTCATTTGCTGATTAATTTTTGCGTATCCAGGGCTATCATCAGTTCTTCATTGGTGGGAATTTTCAGGATCGTGACCCGGGAGTCCGGACTGCTCAAGACCTGGATCTCGTCGGTAAAACGGGCATTCTCTACATCATCAAGCTGTATGCCCAGGCAATCAAGCTCCCGGCACACCTGCTTTCGCAATATCGGCATTCTTTCTCCTACGCCACCGGTAAAGATGAGCAGGTCTGCACCATTCATAGCAGCATAGTAAGAGCCGATATACTTTTTGATGCGATAGCAATATACGTCGAGGGCTTGGATGGCCTTGGGGTTTTTATTGTTCAAGACCTCATCCTCGATCTCGCGCATGTCGTTTGAAATCTGCGAAAGTCCCAGCATGCCACTCTTTTTGTTCAAAATGCTGTTGACATCATCCACGTTCAGCCCTAGGCTTTGCTGCATGTGGATGGGAATGGCGGGGTCAAGATCGCCGCAGCGGGTACCCATCATCAGTCCTTCCAAAGGGGTAAGACCCATGGAGGTATCTATGGATTTACCGGCTTTGATAGCGGAGATGGAAGCGCCATTGCCCAAGTGGCAGCAGATGATATTCAGGTCTGTAAGGTCTCGCCCCAGAAATTCCGCGGCTTTCATGCTCACGTATTTGTGACTGGTACCGTGGAAACCGTAACGGCGTATCTTATGAGTATGATAAAAATCCAAAGGCAAGGCGTATAGATAGGCCTCAGCCGGCATGCTCTGATGAAAAGCAGTATCAAACACGCCGCATTGAGGACAATCCGGCATCGCTGCTTTGACTGCCTCTATTCCCTTTAGATTAGCAGGATTGTGCAAAGGAGCCAGCGAAATGCATTCGCGCATTACGTTCACCACATGGTCTGTGATGAGCACCGCATCCGAATAATGCTCTCCGGCATGTACCAAACGGTGACCTACGGCATCTATCTCATCCAGATTGCAAAGGACGCCATTGGTGCTATCCACCAGGGATCGTAAAATCAATTGCAAACCCTGTTCATGGTCTTCGATCACCATCTTCCGTTTCTTCTGGGTATATTTCTCACTTTTATAGGTAAAAAGAGCGATTTCTTCTCCTATCTTTTCTGCAATGCCTTCTGCCAGCACATCATTTTTCTGCATGGTAATTAGTTGGTATTTGATGGACGAACTTCCACAGTTCAACACTAAAATCTTCATCTGTTCCTCATATTTTATGCTTTGTTGCACATAATATCAAAGGCAGATATGTGTCAAATAAAATCGGAGCTTAAGTAGAGAAGGAGGGTTGTGGGAGTTGTGAAGTTTTCAGGTTTTCAGATTTGCCACACTCGCTTCAAAATCAAGGTTCTTAGTAAAGCAGAATTGCCATTATAATCATCTCAGGGGCTTATACACAGCAAAAAAGCAAGCGAGGGATGCTCAAAACCAATACAGAATCTCTTCAAAGATATGCTATTTGGTCTATGTGCAACCGGCTCCCCGTCCATTCATAATATAGCAAAATTGTGCAGTATAAAATCAGTACCAAGAAGACCAGTGAGCGGCTGTACCGTCATTGTGCCCCTGTGAACGACACATATCATATCAGTGAAAGTCCGATTCAGGGTATCGTCAAGCCCTGTAGCTGAAGGTAACTGCGTCGCCTAACATGCACCGATCAACCCACAATCAGGCTTTCCAAAAATGAGGGAATATCAGATAGACACCCCGCATATCTTTTCGCACTCAGGGACAGGCACTTAAGAGCCTATATAAAAATATTTTCACGTTTGTCCAGTGTTTTTGATCCCTAAAAGAAGATGAAGGCATTCCGGAAGCCTCAGCCAAATAAAACTAAAGGAGAACCCAAACCATGAAAACCACATTTAAGTACGGAATCTCGGCTTACAGCGGAACCATCGATGAGATCACCTTCGGGAGTTACAAAAACGGCAGCATCTGCATAGCGCGCAAATATGTAAAGCCAAAGCTAACCGAAAACAACGCCGAGCTTGGCTCTGTAGCCAAGAATCTGGCTACTATCTACAGCAATTGCAGCGAGGCTTACAAATCTGACCTGCGCACCTATGCCGATCTTTATTCCCGTGAGGTCTCGGGAGCCAGGAAAATCGGTGCAAATAGCTATGCCATCTTTATAAAGCTGTTTTACACTTTCGCCGCGGCCAGTGGAGAAGCGGTGGATTTGAAGAGCTTGAGCTATGGAGACCTGGCTACTCTGTTTCCCGAGGTAACGAACATCGCAGCCAGTGTGGATCAGGGCTTCCTGCCTGTCGTGACTGGCTACGATTTGCTAACCGAGAATATGTAAAGGAGACCGACATGAAAATGAACAGCAATTCTATCGCCCACGAACTCGCCACGCGTCTGAACGACTTGATCAATATTCCTCTGGTAAGTGAGGAAAATGAGCAAGTTTTCTTTGAACTCATCATAGCTATCTTGCTACAGCTGCTCTTTGACAGCCTGGATATCTCGAACTAAGGCCAGACTGGCCGGGCCCCCTGCGACATTCGCAGGGGGCCTTTTTTCTTGACATGAAAATGGGGTCTGGGTAGCTGGATGCAGTGCTTAGCTGCAAAAAACTTGGAATAGGCACAAAAATTGTATATGAAAAAGCAAAGTAGAATGGGAGACAAATATAAATGATGAAAATCAGCCAGCGCATACTTATAATAATCTGCCTCAGCCTGAGCTTGGGCAACGCACTGCAGGCCGATCAATCCAGCGACTTGCCATTTGCCTGGGATCAGCGCTTTACGCAAACTTCGCCGCCGATATCGCCGGTGAGGCCGATAGCCGAATTTGAGCCGGCCAGCGATGTAATGATCCGCTATCCTCTGGGGATTCCCACCGCTTTGGTGGCAGAACTGGCCGAGACGGCGAATGTGCTGTGTCTGGTAAATAGCTCTTCGCAAATAAACGCGGCGCAAAACTCCTTCAGCTCTGCGGGGGTAAACCTTGCACGGGTAAGCTTTATGGTAGCCAGCACAGATTCATATTGGGTGCGGGATTATGCGCCGTGGTTTCTCTATGATGGAAATGGAGACTATGGCGTGCTGGACTTTCGCTACAACCGTCCCCGCCCTGGTGATAACATGATCCCACAGCTGTATGCCGATGTATTTGACCTGCCGTATTACGGGATGAATCTGTATCAGACCGGTGGTAACTATATGACGGATGGGATCAATACCGCCGCTCAGACGCAGATAGCCTACAGCGAAAACTCCAATAATCAAGCTAATGTGAACAGCCTCATGCAGGACTTTCTGGGCATTACGAATTTTCATGTGGTACAGGACCCAAATAATACCTATATAGATCACATAGACTGTTGGGGTAAGTTTTTGGCAGTGGATAAAATCTTGATCCGTAGCGTGCCACCCTCGCATCCTCAATACAGCGAGATCGAAGCAGTGGCAAACTATTTCAGCCAGCAAATCTGCGCCTGGGGCTATCCTTACCGGGTGTATCGGGTCAATACTCCACAAAATCAACCTTATTCAAATTCATTGATTCTGAACCGCCGGGTTTTCGTGCCGATCATGAATAGCAGCCACGACAATGCAGCCTTGCAGGTCTATGCTCAGGCTATGCCAGGATATGAGATCATCGGAGTGGCGGGCAGCGCCTATACCCCCTGGGAAAGTACAGACGCCCTGCATTGCCGCACTCACGAGATTCCGGATGCCGATATGCTGCAGGTCTCGCATCAGCCATATTTTGGCAATCAAGATTACAGCGAGGAATATGCATTTCTGGCAGAGATCGTGGCGCACAGCGGGGCGGAGCTGAATGCAGATTCGCTGTTTGTAGCTTACAAATTCAACAGTTCAGACTGGCAATACAGCCTGCTGTCTCCCGCCGGAGCCTACAACTATCAGAGCAGCATCACCGGCCACGCCCCGGGAGATACCATCCGCTACTTTATTCAAGCTGCAGATCATAGCGGACGCAAACGCAGCCAACCGGATTTTGCCGGGCTGGACCCTCACATCTTTGTGGTGGAAGGCGATGCCCAGGGGCCGGCGCTGGATCACGAACCCATCACATCTATCGGTAAAGAGGAAGTAACCCTCATCGTGCTGGCCGAAGATGAAGCCGGCATTAGCTCTGTAACGATCACACATAAGGTAGATGCAGGCGCAGAGCAAAGCCATCAGATGATCTATGGCGGCAACAACCTGTATCTGTATTCCATTCTACCCGATTTTGCAGAGGAGGACGAGTATTTTTACTATCAGATCATAGCGGAAGACAGCTTTGGCAATCTTAGCTACTTACCCGCTGAGAATCAATGGTATGAGGCCAGCATCCTGCCGGTGAGCAATCCGGGAGATATCTCAGTGCCGCAGGCGCCGGGCCTCAAAATCTATCCGAATCCTCTGGGCAAAGGCAGACTTCTATCTATAGACTACCAGCAGGATAAGGCCGGGGCGGCATTAATCAGCATCTTCAATCTTCGCGGACAATTGGTTTATGAAAAAGAGCTTTTTGCGCAGCAGGGCGTTGTCAGCTGGGATGGACGCGATAAAAGTGGAAATCTTTCCACAAGTGGTATTTATTTTCTGCGTTTTAAGAGCCGCGATACAGAGCGTAACTGCAAGCTAATCATAGCACATTGAGGCTGTGTTGACAAATATCAACAGCTATATCAAAAAAAGCTTAAGATTTCGCTTGACAGGAACAGGGGAAATTTAGAAAGTGTATATAGCCTACAGACCCTACATAGAATGCCCTCCGAGCAGTGGGGATGCCGCCCGGCATTCCCCACTGTATTTTTTTGTCTAAGCTAAAATACAGAAAAGGAGCTACCATGTTTTGCTTTCACCTTCTTCATTCCCCGCAAAAAGCTACGCACCGCCGGATTGCAGGCATCTCGTCTGCAGAGCAGGATGCGTGCCCTTTTTTTGTAAAACCTGATCTGCTTTTTTCAAGGCTTATGGCCTTGCTGAATGCGAAACGTATCCAATTCATCGGAGGACCTTTACAGGGCAAGAATCTATTATGAGGAAGCAATGGAAGATATAGTACTTAAAAATGTAAGCAAGGATTTTGGGGCGTTTACAGCGGTGGATGAGGTGAATCTCACCATCAAAAGCGGGGAACTCTTTTCCTTCCTGGGCCCCAGCGGATGTGGCAAGACCACTCTGCTGCGCATGATCGCCGGTTTTGAGACGCCTACCCAGGGCACGATACAGTTGGGCAACGAAGATATCACAAATCTGCCGCCCTACAAAAGAGAAGTGAATACCATCTTTCAAAACTATTCCCTTTTCCCTCACATGACCCTTTTTGACAACGTCGCCTTTGGTCTGAGAATCAAAAAGACGCCCAAAGCCGAGATCAAAGACCGGGTACAGGAAACTCTGAGTCTGGTAAAGATGGACGATCAGGCCAACAAATATCCGGATCAAATCTCCGGAGGACAAAAGCAGCGCATCGCCATCGCCCGCGCTTTGATCAATAAGCCCAGAGTACTGCTTTTGGACGAACCTCTGGCCGCACTGGACCTCAAATTGCGGCAGCACATGCTCATCGAGCTGATGAACATTCACGATGCGGTGGGCATCACCTTCATCTATGTGACCCACGACCAGGGAGAGGCGATGAGCATCTCAGACCGTCTGGCGGTGATGAATCTGGGCAAGATAGTGCAGGAAGGCCCGCCCGATGATATCTATGAGCGCCCATCCAGCATCTTTTCCGCATACTTTATCGGTGAGACGAATTTCATCTCCGGCGAGGTGAAAGCCGTGCACGAAGACTATCTGGAGATGAGCTGTGATGATGGTGCGGGGCATAGCTTTGAGCTCGATTCCTGCTTTCAGGCTGCCCCTGAGATAGGCAGCCGGGTCACCTTCTCCCTGCGTCCGGAAAAGATCGCCATCTCCCGCAACAAACCCCGGCATCAGGAAGATATCAATATGATCAAAGGGCAGATCGAAGACATCCTGTATCTGGGTTCGCACACCCAATATATAGTGCGGGTGGGCAAGCTGAAATTCCGGGTGTTTTCCCAGCATAAACGCGTGTATTTTGATGATAAAGCCCTGGATTGGGAAGAAAAAGTCTGGTTGTTCTGGCATGACAGCGATACCTGGATGATAGAAAGCGATGCCTTGGAAATGCTCACGGAGGCTCAGATGGCAGAGAGCGGGCAATTCAGCCGCGCTCTGAAACGGAGGGGAACTTGAGGGCAAAGAGCCGACACTCCACATCAGAAAAGCGAAATAACTTCAGCAGCTGGCTTCTGAGCCTGCCTGCCATGCTCTGGCTGCTCTGCTTTTTCCTGATTCCCTATCTGATCGTGATCATTTACAGCTTTCTGACCCCGGATATTTATGATGTGAAGTTTGAATTCTCACTGGATGCTTATCGTCAGGTCTTTACCGGAGGCTATCTAAGGCCGTTTTTCCTGTCCTTCAAACTGGCGATATACACCACGCTCTGCTGTCTGCTTTTGGGTTTCCCGGTGGCTTATTACATCGCCCGTGCCAAAGAAAAGCTCAAGAACACCCTGCTGATCTTCATCATCATCCCGTTTTGGACTAATCTCATCATCCGCATCTTCTCCTGGCGCATCTTCCTGGCCTATGGGGGAGTCTTAAACGGCTTTTTGATGAATATGGGTCTGATCTCCCAGCCTCTGGAAATCTTACGTACCGATCTGGCGGTGATCTTGGTGATGGTTTATGTGTATCTGCCCTATATGATCCTGCCTTTGTACAGCGTTTTGGAAAAGCTGGATTTCACCCTGCTGAATGCGGCTATGGATTTAGGTGCAAACGAGGTCAAGGCCTTCTTCCGCATTACTTTGCCGCTGGCGGTGGAAGGTATCTTTGCCGGAACCCTACTGGTCTTTATCCCCGCTTTGGGAGCCTATCTGATCCCCCAATTGGTGGGCAATCAACGCTCGCTATACGTAGGCCAGGTGATCACATACAAGATCAAGAATATCCCGCGCAACTGGCCGATGGCCTCGGCGCTGTCGCTCACCTTGCTTTTGCTGGTGGCGTTGATGCTGCTATTTATGTTCTTTTTGTATAAACGGCGCCTGGCCCGCAGGAGGATATCATGAGAATCTTTTCCAGAAATTGGTATAAGAGGCTGAATCTCACCGCCTTCAGCCTGGTCATGGCCTTTTTGTATATCCCGATCTTGATCCTGATCATCTTCAGTTTCAACGACTCCAGGATCATTGCCGGCTGGCAGGGCTTTACCATCAAATACTATAGCCTGCTTTTCCAGAATACCGCCATCAAAGAGGCCTTTCGCAATACCCTCCTGATAGCGCTGCTCAGCACCTTGATCTCTACCACTTTGGGGATATTGACTGCACTGGCTTTGGAAAACAAACGCTTCAGCGGGAGAAAAGGGCTGCTGGCTTTGATCTACACACCCCTGGTGATCCCGGATATCCTCATGGGCGTGTCTTTGGCGCTACTCTTTAATTTTACCAGAGTAAATACCGGCATGTTTACCGTGCTGATCGCCCATATTACCTTTTGTATATCATACACCGTGATCGTGATCCAATCCCGCCTGGAAGGCTTTGACTACTCCCTTGTGGAAGCCGCTGAGGATTTGGGCGCCAGACCCTCATACATATTCTGGAAGATCAAGTTTCCGCTCATGATGCCGGGGATCATCGCCGCTGCCTTGCTGGCTTTCACCCTCTCTATAGATGATTTTATCATCACCTTCTTCACCTCCGGCAGAGGCTTCGACACCCTGCCCATCTATGTGGAAGGCACCATCCGCCGCGGCACGGTAACTACCATCAATTCTCTTTCCACTCTGATGATAGCCTTCACCTTGTTCCTGGTGGTAATAACCAAGCGGATCCGGAAGACCATCGTTTCCGCGCTGTAGAGCAAAACGCCGATGCTGCTGGGGCATCCTTCAGGAGTTTACATTCCCGGTGGCGAAAGCTCGCTTTCAGTTAAGTTCAATGCGCTGATACAAACCTTACATACAACCTTACTTATGATCTTGTTTTTAACTTGTGTTTAACTCGAGCTGACTCGAAGCTTCGAGTGGACTCGAGTTAAACACAAGTTAAAATTGAATTAAAGGTATGGGCCACAAGCAGCGTGACCAATAAGGAATGCCTGTAAAATCAAACATTCCCCCAAAAAATAATCAAGTTATGGTATCCAAATAGGTATGAATAAACGCACTATAGCTACTATCTGTGTCCATATATATCATTCTTTGACTTGAATAAATATGAACCATAATCACAGCCTAAAATATCCATATAAAGAGTCCCAGCGGGACGGAATTTCAGATAGCATCCCGGAAAGACGAGCATCCTCTACGAGTCTCATCGAGACGGAATTTTAGATAGACCCAGACAGGTGCACAATGTCTTGAGTCCTGTAGGGACGCCATTTCAGATAGTAACCTACAGCTACACAAGGTTATAGAGTCCTGTAGGGACGG
>JALNWR010000022.1 GCA_023230795.1 Candidatus Cloacimonadota bacterium | reverse complement strand
CTCTTTGATCTCGCACATATGATTTGGCACCTCCGGATTGAGGCGGCCAAAGCTGGAAAAATCGTGCCGGCCCAAGAGCCTTTCTGCCGCTGCCTGCATGGGCTTCAGGCGCAGCTTCAGATGCGGGATAAAGCCGGCAAAATTGCGGGTAAAGGGCGTGATATCTTTTGCCAGGACATAGCGGTATTGGCGCTCAAAAGCCTGATAGCGGGCGGAAAGCTCATCCCCTACCTGCCAGATCTGTAAGACTTTGATATCATCCGGCAGCCATCTGTTAAAAGCTTTCAGCATCTGCGCCATGTCCATACGGCCTTCATATTCAAAGTGCGCATATTGGGCCAAAGCGTGCACTCCTGCATCCGTGCGGCCTGCAGAGGTGATAGAGCCGGATTCTTTGCTGAAGGCTGCCAGTGCGCTCTCCATCACGCTTTGGATGCTGCGTCCCTGTCTTTGTTTTTGCCAGCCAATAAATTCGGTACCATCGTAAGTTATCTTGATTAAATAACGCACATTCACCTCAGATATTGGACAGCAAAACCATCAGGCTCAAAAACATGAGACCATATAAATTTGCCGCAGGCTGCCGGGCGGAACGGGGATAATCTGCTATCTGCAAGGCCTGGACCTTCTCTTCGATAGCGCCAAAACTTTCATGCACCTTTTGTCCGGCCACTATGGCGCGGTCCAGAATGCCGGCGATGCTTTCCTGTTTGCCAAGGCTCTGATACTCGGCTATATACTTCCTGATAAAAAAATAGGTGGCCATACTGAAAGACAATGCGGCTCTGCCTGCCCTGTACTTTCGGCAGCAGGCACATTGAGCCAGCAGCATCCTTTTGTCCAGAGAGCCCCAGGCGGCCACAGTGATGAGGATGAGATAGATGATGGTGAGGCTGAAGTTCACAGCCTGAGGGAATTCCACCTTGAACAGCAATGCAAACAGCCAGTATCCAGCCAGGAAAGTGAGGAGCTTGCGCAGAGCAAAAGCCAGCTTCCCATATAGCTGAGACTCTACAGTTAGATACACGAGCACCAGAAGAATTTGCGTGATCAATTGCCGCAGGGAGGCTTCGAAGCCAGTGGCTATACCGAGAAGGAAAATGGCCAGCCTCAGATACAGATGCTGGTGATAAATCAGCGGGAAATTCATTCCGTAAGTTCTGGCGATGGCTCTGGAGGAAGAATATCTTCAGGCTTGAGTTCTTCAACTTCGGATGGAGTCTCTGTCGCTTCGGTGTCGTTTCCTTCAGGCTGAATCTCTAGCTCTATGGACTCTTGCTCTGGCAGAGCTTGTGGCTGGGGCTCTGTCTCTTGCAAAGAATCCGGCACAGCAGGCTCAGTGAGCTGTAAAAGGCTATCCGGCAAGACCGGTTCCGGCAAATCAATCTCAAAGAAGAGTGAATCCGCAGCTAATGAGTCTTGAACTGCTGGCCCGGTAAAAACGCTATCCACCAGGCTTTCTTCATTAAGTTCTGCAGGCTCTACAGGCTCTGCTGCGTCATCAAGCCCAGCCAGGCTGTCTGCCGCCACCGCAGTGCTATCCACGAGTCCGGAATCCCGCAAAAGATAAGTCTCGCCATCAAAGAAGCGCCTTACTGCTTCTGCATATTCTGCATTTTCAGTATCTTCCAGAACGTAGCTGAGGTATTCTCTGGCCAGGGTGGTATCCGGGTCTTCAAAACTATAGTACCAACCCAGGCGGTAATTTGCCCTCAGTTTAATATCGTTATATTCGCTTTCTCTGAAGTCCTGCATCAGCGCTACCAGAGAATCAGGAGATTCTGGGTAGCTATCCAAAGCAGCATCAAATGCAGTGAGAGCTTCGTTGTAAGCAGGGTCTGTCAGGCTGGGCTTGCGGCCTTCCTTGATGGCGGTGGCCGCAGCGCTATACATATTGCGCGGATATTCTTCCAGCATTTGTTGATAAAGGGATTCAGCCTCTTCAGCCCGGTCTGCAAACTTACGCAGCAGATTGTATTTCGAGAAATAGCAGAAGGGGATAATCTGGGTATCAAAGCGTTCAATCATGACTTGCAGATCATCCGACTCCTGTTGCCATGCAGGCAGATCACTCTGGAGTTCCCGCAGCAATTCCTTCGCACTTTTCACCGGTTCCGGCTCCTGAGTCTCAAGGCTGTCCTTTGGCAGGACCTCTCCCTCTTCTTTTGACTCCTCCGGCTGATCCAAAGATTCCTTCTCATCAGTATCAAGACTGTCTCTTGGGACAGACTCAGGCTCCTGAACCTCAATGCTCTCTTCCGGCGGGACTTTCCCCTCTTCCATAAACTCTTCCGGCTGATCCAAAGGTGGACTAAGCTCCTGTATATCTTCCGATTCGGGCTCCAAAGGCAGAGCCAAAGCTTTCTCTTTCTCAGTCTCAAGGCTGTCTCCTGCTGCAGGCTCTAAGTCCAGCTCTATCTCCAGAGAATCGGCCACATCCGCACTGCCCGATATATCCAGCGAATCCGCCCTCGCAAGTTCGGTAGAATCCGGCAGGATTGCCATGAGGCTATCGATTTTGATATTGGCCTTTTCGATCTTAAATAGCACAGAATCCCGGATAGCTGCCAGAGAATCCCGTTCATCTATCACGCGTTGATAGGTGGCCAGGGCAGAATCCGGTAAAGCCAGAGGGCTGATCAGATTTTCTGCCTTCAGATAGTGAAAGTCCAGCCAGGCTTGTAGATCGCGCCGGCTATTCAGATTGGCCGCCGGCTTTGTTTTATTGATCGCGGTAGCCAGCTGCGTGCCTTGCTCTGCCAGAGGAGATTTGGCAAATTCGGTGCGCACCCGGTTCAGATGTGACACTGCTTCATCGATCTTACCTTCTTCGTGATACAGGTAAAACCCCCAATAGTAATAGGCAGCGGAAGCGTTTTCTGTGCGGGGATAGCTGCTGGTGATCTCTTCCAATTCTTCCAGGCCATCTTCGATTTCCCCAGAGGCCAAAAGCGCACGGGCATAAAGTACTCTGGCCCGGGCCAGCATATCCGGCCTTTCTTCATTGCGCACCAAATACTTGGCTTCTTTCAGCGCCCGGCTATAGTCTCCCAGTTCCAGACGGTTCAAGGCAATATAATACCTTGCTTCCAGCTTTTTAGGCTTTGGAATGCCGCGGGCATCGATGAAGGTCTCAAATTCCTGCAACGAGCGCTCATAATCTTTTTGCATATAATAGTTTTTACCAAAGAGGAAGGCCGCTTCCTTGAATTCAGCCGTCTTGGGATAATCTTTGATGATGCGTTCCAGCCAATACTGCGCGCGGTGATAGTCCTCATCCTGAATCTCATAATCAGCCATTACCAGAAGGGCGCGGGGATGATGCTTCTGATATTTGGGATTGCGGACAAAACGCTCCAGCAGAGCCTCGGATTCTGCGTCTTGATTGATGTCCCGCAACACTCTGCCCAGATAGATATAGGCCTCGGGAATGTGTTTGCTTTCGGGATATCCCTTGATCAAGTTTTCAAAGGCATCCTTGGCCTGAAATGCCGAATTCCCTTTGTAATACAAGGCTCTGGCCATCAAGAACAAGGCGTCATCGGCACGCTTGCTCTTCCCGCCATCCGAAAGAATGATGCCGCACTTTTTGATAGCTTTGGTATAATCGCTCACAGCTTGAGGCGCAGGACGCCCATTGGCGCTCAAGGGACGCTCTTGGGCACTCTCAAAATACTTTTTGGCATTGTACATGGTATTGTCAATGCCGCAGCCAGGCAGGGCCATGAGCATTACCAGCAATAAGGCGGCGTATATTCTTCTCATAGAGTTTATTCTGGAACTTACGGGATTATTGTCAATGGATTTTTATCCCGCAGGCCTGAACTGCTTTCAGGATGGCGGAGCTCTTGATCAAAGCCATGCTCTTTTCCACATCCGGATACATGATGCGGTCTTCCTCCAAAGCAGGCACCTCTTTCCTTAAGGCTTCCTTTGCTGCTTCCAGCGCTTCGGAACTGTGGAAAGTACGTCCTTCCAAAGCTTGGGCGCTGATCAGCAGTTCGATGGCGATTACGTTTGATACGTTTTCCATCACTTGTAAAAGCTTGATCGCAGACACCGAACCCATGGACACATGGTCTTCCTGATTTGCCGAAGTGGGGATGCTATCCACACAAGCGGGATGCGACAGCACTTTGTTTTCGGAGACCAGCGACGCCGCAGTGAGCTGCACGATCATATATCCCGAATCCAGTCCGGGACGCTTGGCCAAGAAAGGAGAAAGTCCCCGCGAGAGAGCGGGATTCAGCATTTGCTCTACCCGGCGTTCGCTGATACTGGCCAATTCACTAATCGCCAAAGCCATGGTATCCAGTGCGATAGCCAGGGGTTCTCCATGAAAATTCCCCCCTGAAATCACCCGGTCTTCATCCGGGAAGATCAGCGGATTGTCGGTGGCGCTATTTATCTCTATTTCCAGAACGCCGCGGGCATACGCCAGCGCATCCCGCACGGCACCATGCACTTGCGGAGTGCACCTTAGCGAGTAAGCATCTTGCACCTTATTACAACTTAGGTGAGAATCCCGCAGCGGACTGCCTTCGATGAGATTAGTAAGGTTTTCTGCGGAGGCCTTTTGTCCGGGATGCGGACGCAGATTGCTGATCAAAGCATCAAAAGCGCAAGGTGTGCCCATCAAGGCTTCCACAGACATCGCTGCCGTGATATCCGCCTGTTTGCACAAGCTTTCCGCTTGCAACAGCGCCAGAGCTCCGATAGCGGCCATCACCTGTGTGCCGTTATTTAAGGCCAGGCCTTCTTTGGCTGCCAGGACTACCGGCGTGATGCCGGCTTTTTGCATGGCAGCTTTGCCGCTGAGCTTATCGCCTTTGTAAATGGCTTCACCTTCACCCAAAAGCACCAAAGCCAGGTGTGAAAGAGGGGACAAGTCCCCGCTGGCACCCACAGACCCGCGCTTGGGAATAACGGGATGGACACCGCTATTTAGCATCTCAACCAAAGTCTGCAGAGTCTCAAGCCTGATGCCTGAGTGTCCCTTCGCCAGGACTGCGATGCGCAATAGCATGATAGCGCGCACAATCTCTATGCTGTACGGCTCGCCTATACTGGTAGAGTGACTGCGAATCAGATTCAGCTGCAATTCCGCGATATTCTGTCTGGGGATATTCACGGTGCTGAATTTGCCAAAGCCTGTGGTCAGGCCATATACGGTGTCGCCATTGGCGATGACTTTATCCACATAAGCCCGGCACTTTTTGACCTTTGCCACGCTGCTTTCGGCCAGGCGAATGGGAACTGCTTGATTGGCAACCAAGCCCACAGCCTCAAGGCTGAGGCTATTACCATCGATAATGATTTCTTGCATTTTATCCTCTTAGTTTTCCTTATATAATTGTTTGTAAGTATATCAAAGATGAGTTTGTTCAAAGCTTATGAGACAGCGGTTTTTGTCAAGCTTGGCGTCATTTGGGCAGGCATGCATTTTGTCAGCAGGCCTGGATGAAGCTCTGGACCCGATAGCGATATCTGAAATGCGATGCGGGTGTGACTGTTGCGTGAGATCAGCGTCCTTTGGCTTCGTGAACGTCCTTTGGCTACATGCAGGCTGTTTTGCCTCAGATATTTACCCTAATCAAAGCTATGTAATACAAGCGTTAAAAGCGAATTAGCTGCAAGTTGGTCGTTAAAGCAAGTCGGCACTAAATATGGATAATCAGAGCGGGAAAAGAGAATCAGGACAATAGACATCTATATTTATGTATTGCCTTAAAAGACTTTAGCTGGCGGTTTTAACCGCCAGAGCGGGTTCACGCGACAAGACTTTTTCCCCGCCTTTGAAGGCGGGGCAATCCGTAGCTATATCTTCCTTTCCCGCGAACAATCTTGATATGGCTGCGAAAAACCTTCGAAACCCTCTAACCCGTCTCAACCTTCTAAATCCCATATCATCAGAGGGCTTCTTAATTCGAAATGCGCTTGCACAATCTATCGTAATAGTGGACATACAGCTACGTGTGCATAGCCTTAAAAAACCAAGAAAAAGTCTTGTAGGGTTGGCTGCCAGCGAGTGTGCCGATTAAAACCGGCACCTAAAGTCTTTCAAGGCCAAAACCTACTCTCCACTTTGAATAATTTTCTTGACCAAAACCAGCCCGCTGGTTTCCTTGCAAAAAAGGGAATGCTTTCCCTGATTTACACCAAAAGCGAGGATAAGATGTACCCAAGAGTAATGCAAGGAACAATGATGAAGGTAGCAAAAGGCTTTCCTATCATTACCATTACAGGTCCCAGACAGTCTGGTAAAACCACCCTGGCCAGGATGCAATTCCCAGATTACCAGTATATTGATCTGGAGAATCCCGAGCTGAGGTTTGTTTTGGAGAGTGATCCCAAATCTCTGCTTAGTGATGCGGATGGCAGATACATCATAGATGAATTTCAGTATGCCCCTGGGATCTTGCCTTATATAAAGATGATGGCAGATAGTAATCCTATCCCCGCTCGCTTTATCCTTACCGGCAGCAATCAATTCAGCAAGATGAGGCAGCTTTCCCAATCTCTGGCAGGGAGAACGGCCATCTTCCAGCTCTTGCCATTTTCATATCCGGAGATATATCAAGACTGCAGAGCAGACCTCAATGAACTGCTGTTTAAGGGCTTTTACCCCAGATTGATAGCTCAGAATATGGGTCCACAGATGTTTTACACTTCTTACATCAATACCTATCTGGAGCGGGATGTGCCGGAGCTTACCCAGGTGCAGGACAGAGACTTATTCTTCAAGTTTCTGGGCTTATGCGCTGGCAGAACTGCATCCATACTGAATAAAACAGCCCTGGCCAATGAGACCGGAGTGGATGTAAAGACAGTGTCGAACTGGCTGTCTATACTGCAAACCAGCTACATTATACACCTGCTGCAGCCCTGGCACAAAAACCAGAATAAGCGGCTGGTAAAATCTCCCAAACTGTACTTCCTCGATACCGGTTTGGCCTGCCGCTTGCTAAGGATCAGAGATGCCCGGGACCTGGTAAATCATCCTCTGAAAGGGCAACTGTTTGAGACCTTCGTGGTGTCTGAATACCTGAAAATGTTTTACAATCAGGGCTCTGATGCTCCCCTATACTTCTATCGGGAAAATAGCGGTCTTGAGCTCGACCTGCTCATCCAGAGCGGGGCAAAGCTGATGCCGGTGGAGATCAAATCCGCCAGGGTGTTTAATCCCAGCTTTATCAAGAATATAAAAGTCATCGGTAAATCCCTGGGCTTTCAATCTGCCAAGATTATTTATGGTGGAGACTTGAAATTCACAAAAGAAGAGATCGATATCTGCCCCTACCATCAGATTCCCGTCTATAAATAGCATACCCTCGGTAGCCGGAGCCTGCCTATAACTACGCAAAGAAAAACCGGAAGCCTCTATCAGATAGCTGCTTCCGGTCTTAATAATATTGTTTAACTGAGCAGAGTGGCGATTTTGGCTGAGTTCTTCTCAATCTCGTTATCAAAATTGCGCAGGATATGTTTGCATACTGCACCGGGCAGCACTTTTCCGCCTTTGGTAGCCAGTTCGCGCTGCATATAGCGGATCGTACTGCCTCCTCCCAGGCACTCCAGGAAGAATCCCATGGTGGCAAAAGGCAGACAGGTCTTGCCGGTGAGTTTGCCCATTTTACGGATGGCATGCACTATTACCGGAGAGGGACCAAAGGCCCATACCGGGCCGCCAAAGAGCAGAGCATCATAGCCTTGTGGATCCGGCAGATTCACAAAGTCTATAGTCTGATCTTCACGTACAGAGGCCTTTTTTACCGGCGCGGTGGTTTCAAGCTGAACGCTATCCACGGCATGCCCCAAGGCGGTAAGTTTGCCACAAATCCCTTCGGCAAAGGCTTTGGTATTTCCGCTCTCGCTGTGATAGACGATCAGGACTTTCATGGTTTCATCCAGGGGGCCATAGCGGAGTCATCACTGCGTTTCCAGCGATCATCAATCTTGGTGGTAATGGGTGATTCTTGCTTGAAATAGTGCACGATGGCATCCCGCAGGTTGATGTTGTGATTTGTGATATCTTCCGAGGGGATATTCATCAGCAGAGTGAGTCCGGCATTTCCCTGCATCAGGAAATCTGTGGTAGCCACGGTGTAAATCTTATCCGGGTCCCAGGGCTCGCCACCTATTTTGAGAGAGGTAACTCTGTCCCAACTGGGGCGGGTGCGGGAATAGACTACATTGACTCCGGATACTATAAGCCCGGCGCGGCTGCCTTCCACACGGGTTTCGATGATTCTTTTCAGGGTCTCGCCATCGCAGGTGAAGGTGATCAGCATATTGTCAAAGGGCATTACTTCAAAGACATCGCGATAGGTCACGGGGCCGCTTTTGATCTCGGCACGTACTCCACCCAGATTCAGGAAGGCAAAGTCTGCATCCACCCTGTATCTCATGGCATCTACTATGGTATTTCCCATGGGAGATTGAGCGTCCACATTGGTGCGGGAAAGATGCACGCCAGCTACGCCTACTATCTCATCCATGCCTTTTTCGGCTATAGCCACATGGGCTTCTATCATTTCTGAGACTTCGGGATCGGGGATAAATTGATCTTCAAACAAGGTGATCAGAGCGCCTTCCCGCAGAGCAGGAGTTTCGTATCCGCTTACAGTCTTGGTTTCAGGGTCTATAGTGAGAGTAATGAGCCCCATTCCGGAGCCATAGGCATAGCCGTGGATTACCATGGTGTGAGTCACGGGATCGACCCAGGGCTGGGGTACACCTTTGTGGATGTGCCCACCGATAAAAAGATCGATGCCTTCCACTTCGCGGGCAATCTCCTGAGCGTCGTAACCCCAATGGCTGCGGCGTTCCTTGTGGCGGGGATTGCCCTGAGCATCGTAGCGGCTCAGGTACACTTTTTCATTGTCATAAGGCAGGCCGGCATGTCCCAGAACTATTACTATATCCACCTTCTCTTCTTCCCGCAGTATTTTCACATACTTTGTCACGGTTTCCTTTTCATCCAAAAAGTCGATATTACGGATATTCTCAGGAAAGCTCATCTGTTTGGTATCTGTAGTGGTTACGCCCAGGATGCCGATGCGCAAACCCAATCTGTTTACTATGGTATAAGGAAAGGCATACCAGGGGATTTTACCGGTTCTGGTATCTATTACATTGCAGCTCAGGATGGGGAAATTTGCCATTTCCAGAGTTTCTTCCAGTTCTTCCTGCAGGATGTCGAATTCATGATTTCCCAGGGTCAGGGCATCATAGCCGGTGGCATTCAGGAATTCTATCACAGCGCGGCCCTGGGTCACCGTGCCCACCGGACGTCCCTGGAAAAAGTCTCCGGCATCCAAAAGCAGATTTGCCCGGTTCTCACTGCTCCAGGAGCGGATATGTTCGATCAAGGTAGCAGCGGAAGCTCCTCCGCCCAATTGGGGAGGAAATTCCGGATTCATGAAGGTAGCTTTTGAGCGATCTATCCCGCCATGGATGTCGTTTGACCACATGACATCCAGGCGTAAATCGTTCGCAAAGCTCAGGCTCAGTGCCAAAATCAGCACTGAAAGTAAGATATATCTTTTCATACTATCCCCCTTAAAGGATAATTACCAGCTAAATGAAAGGCCGGCATTCAGGGTAATGAAGCTTTCTTTTACTTTGTCGGGATTTTCCCAACCACGGTTTTGAAGGTCTATATAGGAAGTAGGCCAGAGGCTGTAAGAGCCTGACCCGGTATAGGTTTTATCATTATAATAGGCATCGCCAAAGAGGTCCAGCGCTTCATATTCGCGCCAAGCATAGCCAAAGCCCAGGTCTAATACTACGTTTTTGGCTATCTGCACACTGGATCCGCCGGTGACCATAGGAGTAAGAATCTTGTTGGCTGTAAAGAGGGTAATATCCTCTCCCGCCTCATTCACTGCCGCCTGGCTATCCAGATGATAGCTATTCACAGCCTGGAAGCCCAAGCGCAGAGGAATGCGCTTTGCAACGTGATGCTCCACTCCCACATAGATATTGTAAGCATCTTCAAAGACATCCATAGCCTCACTGAAACTAACCTGTTCTACATCCATACTGAAGACGGTATTCATGATGTTGCGCGGGAAGTAGCTAAGGCCTATTCTCATCTCAGAGGGCAGATCAAAATCGCCTTCCAGATCTACAAAGGTGCTATCCATAGGGGTATTGCGGTAAGCATCTCTACGAGTATAATCCGATCCGCTACGATCCAGAGTAGTCTTGGGAACAAAGGTGAAGCCCAGACCAAAGCGGGGTCCAAGCCTGAAGGCGGCACCAATTTTATACTGCTGACCTTCCAGCTCCCACTTGGCAAGCCGGCGATACTCTGGCAAGACTACGCTATCACCCACCTGCTGATGGGACCAATCTGTCCAGAGGATGCTGGTTTCTTGCGTGACATCGGCATTCATCAGAGCAAAATCAAAGCCGAGATTCACATTCCAGTAATCGTCATATTCATAAGCTACCGCAAAGGCCAGACCAGTCTTAAGCAAGGCACCTTCGTTTTCGATGTCGTTTTGAGCGATCTTTTCGGGATAGCCATCGTTGTCTGTATTGCGGTTGTTACGAATTTCTTCACGGTATTTGCCGTCAAAGCTGGAATAAGGCATGTGATAAGCGCCCACACCAAAGCGGAAACCTTCATAAGCAAAGGAGCCGAATCCTGCGCCGGCAAAGTCCGTAAAGGCATTGATATTCGAAGCATAGACCGCATCATCTATGTAGTTGTCAAAGGAATTGTACAGCGGGATCATGCGGGTATCTGCAGATCGATTGATCAGGCCGTTTACATCCAGACCAACCGTTTTCTGCTGCGCAGTGAGGTTGGCCGGATTCATCACAAAGCCGGCGGGACGCATATTGTTATACATTCCAGCGCTGCCCATGGCAAAGCCTCTGGCATCCAGCGCACCATAACGGTATCCAAAATGGCTGTCGGTAATACTAAAAGCACTCAGGGCGGTGGCCACGAGCAGCAAGCTAAGGATCAGTAAAGATTTATTTGATAACATGTTTCCTCCACGTTAGAAGCGATAATCAAGGGAAAGGCGGATGGTATTTTCACTATGCTCCACCCTGTCAAAATAGGTGAGCTGATCTGCCAGATTGCTATGATTGGGATCGTTGTTCTGGCGGATTCTGAGCTCTTTATCCTGGTAGGTTTTATTGCGGAACTTGACGTTCATATACATATTCTCTGAGATGCGGCTGGAGATGGCTACCCAGGCTTTGGCACCCTTTTCTCCCATAAAGTCTATCTCCATATCTTCCCAATCCCAATGCGAAATGCCATGGCCATACCAGAAGTTGAAGGAGCCCTGCAATTTCAGATTGTCGTTGAAATTGTGAGTATAGTTTACAGCGATATAATCACCGGTCATCAGAGTCATAGCCGCAGCCATAGTGTTATTACCCGGCTGGGCAGGATTTGTAAGCGAGGTGTATGGAGGGCTGAGAACCGTGTTATAGCGGTATTCCAGCTCCAGAAAATCTCGGTTTGAAAGGAAGGTGCGCACTGCCACGGTGTATTCATTGGTCTTGGATACTCCGCGCTCGGCTGTATCGTCATAACGGTTTACCTGATTTTTGTAGCGCAGCCTCATGCCCAATTGATACAGCGGGCGAAATTCCAATTCACTCTGGAATCTGGCGCTGCGGCGTCCGTCACTAAGTCTTTCCCAGAGGTCCAGATAGCTGCGGCCGATGGTAAAGTAGTTATTGAAT
Source organism: Candidatus Cloacimonadota bacterium (assembly GCA_023230795.1). GTDB lineage: Bacteria > Cloacimonadota > Cloacimonadia > Cloacimonadales > Cloacimonadaceae > UBA5456. The sequence continues at coordinate 7,268 of JALNWR010000022.1, read as the reverse complement.
TTATAGCGGGTTTCAAAATACACCCCTTTCTCCGGGGCGGATTGATTGCTATTGTGATACAGATCGGAAAGGGCAGGATTCGTAAGTGCGTAGATGTTCTTTTCCAGAATGGTATCATCAAAGCGCTCGTGCTCCGAGAAGCTATTGCTATAGGGATTTTCAAAATCCACATCATAATTCCGGAACAGGGTCAAAAAATAAAGGTTTTCAAACTGACTGTGAGCGCTTACAAGCCAGGCACTGGGATCATCGCCCAGCTTGAAATCTTCTCCATCCACGCTTAGCTCGGCATATTCTCCCTGAACAGCGATGTGTCCCAGAACCGTGCCGCCATCGATACCGATTACCCTGCGATAATCCCGGCTATAGCTATCGGTCTGAGTGCTATACATGCTGGATATCTCGGCATTCATGGTCTTATTGAGTTTGGTGTAGTAATACGAATCTCGCAACACCTGCGGCAGGAGATTGTTGAAATCCGGCACCACCAGATGAGCGTTATCATACAAAGCGGTATAGGTGGTAAACCCTATCCTGGTACCGATGAAAGGACTCACTTGCAGATGGGTACCCCAGAGCTTTTCACGCATAGCATCCCTACGCGTGGCCAGATTGATGTAAGGCATGGCAAAAGGCACGTAGCTCTGTCCGGGCGGAGGCGTGGGATTCAGGGTCTCGTTGAACCACTGTTCGGCCTCTATCAAAGTGTCATTATCATAAGGCAGGGTGGGGTTTACATAGCCGAAGAGCTTGCGTTTGTCTGCATTCACTACGCTGCCATCTTCATAGCTGTACATGCGCACGCCATTGGCAAGATAGTATTGATCTCCGTTTTCATCCTTGAATACATCGTTGCCAAAATTGTCCCGCAACACGTAGCTGCCGTCTTCATTCACATAGGCTATCGCATCCTTTTCATCGTCTGAAACGAAGAAGGATACGCCAAACTTGGGATTCTTGAGCTCGATCGCCGCACCTCTAAGCGCATATTCCTGAGTGCGGGAAAGATCAGGCGTGATGCCCATGATGCGCTTGCTAAAGCCAAATCCGGTCTTTCTGGCACTGTAAAAGTCTGTGTTTTCCATCACCAAACCTTCACCGTAAGTGGCACGATAATGCCCCAGATACAGCTTCAATGCAGTATTGCCCATCTTTGGCAGACGAGTATTTTCGTAGCCTGCATAGTATTTGGTGGTGGTGAGATATTCCCGATCAGAGCCAAAATCTGCATCCGAAAAGAGCAATCCGGGAGTCGCCTTCGGGCTATAATTCATGATGCCGGCCTTGAAGTTGTTTCCATAACGCATTCTCAGCTTGGCCATATAATCCGGCTGCACCTGATCCACATTAAAATATCCCCAATATGAAATGCGCTTGTCGTGTGGCACAATTACCCAATCGTTACCAAAACTTTTGGGCACAAAAGCTTCATGCAGCATATCGTATTGCCCCTCTTCATAAGGACGGGTATAATACTGCATTTGGGCATCAAACATCAGCCGGTTCTTTACAGGAGGCTCGCGGAAATACACGTAATTGCGCAGGTTTGAATAACCGTAATAGGAGATACCCATGGTGTTTCTCAAATCCCGGGTCTCGGAAATGGTATCCCCCCTGGCTACCCTCTTCAAGACCGCTACGGCGTCGATCGCAGAGACATTGGGCAAACTGATGAAATCATCAAAGTGCATGCGATTGACATTTTGTGGCGTCATCAGAAAGTCCTGCCAGACATCGGCCATACCTTCGGAGGCGCCTTCATTGCTATCCAGGCGTTCTATCAGGTATCGAATCTCTTCCCGGCGGGCAGCCGCTTCATCCGTCTGAGTGTACAAAGAGACCACCACCAGAGGCTTCAATTTGTTCAAAGTACGCTGATCTATAGAGGAAATATCCCTCAGATCATAGATATTATCCAGGATCTTGACAAAGGTCCTGTATTCATAAATATCACGCGCTTGAGCTTCCGTGATGGGAAGCTGTTTCAATTCGCTCAAGGAGGCTGTATTAAGGTCCACCTTGCCAACGAGAAACCCTATGCACCATAGGGCAAAGAGCATCAAAAAAAGCTTTTTCATCGCGTATCCTTATATCTGCTATTATTCATTGCATCTGTTATTTATCAATGTGACTACTATCATTCATTTCATCCTGTCTTTATAATAGTATAAGCGAGTTTTACTACAGATTCACACTATAATTTTCGCTAAGAATCTGTAAAGAGATTTTTTTGGAAGCGGGCTTGAGGGGTTGAGAAGGATGAGGTATCGCTTTGGGATTAGTCTGAAAAGCTTACGTTATAGATAATCTACTTATTTCTCCAGCCTTCAATTTGATTTTAATTCGTTTTTAACTCGAGTCCACTCGAGGATTCGAGTCAGCTCGAGTTAAAAACGAGTTAGAAGCGTGAGCAAAGGTAAGGGAGTGCGGATGGTAAGGGAGTGCGGATGTGAAATCATTGATTGGGGATTTGGTGGTATGGGGTTTGCTATCTGAAATGCCGTCCCGCTGGGACTCAAGATATTGTGTGGCATGGGGTTTGCTATCTAAATCACATGAAATGGATTTCACAATCGATAATGAAAGCAGGATGAAGTCCAAACGCCTAAGTAACGGATAGTAAATGCTCAATATCATAAGGCATTTGGACTCCAAAAATCAGTTTTCATATAAAATGCCGTCCCAAGACTCAGCGAGGGAGTGGCATCATCTACCAGTCACCACAAATCCCTAATCTACATCATCTACCAGTCACCACAAATCCCTAATCCGCGAAATCTGCGCCCTTATCTGCGTTATCTGCGTGTAACCCCATCTGCGCTATTTGCAGGCAACTAAAAACTGCTACCAAAACCCATCCCCGCAGTTTTATATTGACAGAATTCCCCCCTCTGTCAGACTTTGGTAAAGATAGAAATTACCGCATTCCAAAGGAGGAATAAATGATAGTATATTCTGTAAATGAAGTAATCGAACTCGCAGTTCAGATCGAGCAAAACGGCTATGCCTTTTATCATGAAGCCAGCAAGCGCAAGGATTTGGATGATGAATCCAAGGCTTTGATCGAGCATTTGCGCGATGAAGAATTGAGCCATGAAAAGACTTTTCTGGCCTTGCGTGATGACAAGGAAATGGGCAAGCTGGAGCTAACTCAGGATTGGGAATTGGTCTCAAAATATCTGAAGACCATAGTGGATGCCCGCATCTTCAATAGCAAGGATGCCGCTATCCAAAAAGCGACAAATGCCAAAGACCTGATGGAGATTTTGGATTTTGCCATCTCCTTTGAAAAGGATACCTTGCTGTATTTCCATGCGTTGAAGGATAGCATAGACCTTCCCTCTACCCGCAAGGTTTTGGGCAGGATCATCAATGAAGAGCTGTCTCACGTGCTAAAATTGACCGATTACAGGAATAGCCTACGCTAAAGCGTTAAATCTTTGGCAAGGCAAGAGCTGGGAATGGTAAAAAAGAAGAAGCGTAAACTGATTGGGCTGGTGCTCACCATGCTGCTTTTGGCTGTGATCCTTACATACAACCCAATTTCCGTGCGGCTGATGACGGTAGGCGTAGCGGTCTATTATCAGATAGACCCGGCTATATTTTATCGTCTTATCCGCACGGAAAGTAATTTTCGCAGCTTTGCCATCTCGCGCAAACAGGCGATAGGTTTGGGGCAGATGCAGGATAAAACTGCGCAATATATGAATCAGGATCACAAGCGCGGCCTGCTCTTTGTTCCCTTTTACAATCTCCGGCTTTCGGCGGTTTATCTGAAGTATCTGCAGCAGAAGTATGATGGCAATTGGAGCTTGGTGCTGGCAGCATACAATTGGGGTGAGACCAATGTCTCCCGCCGGATAGGCAGCAAGAAGATAGAGCTGGAAACTAACTATCAGGAGCGGTTTCGGGACATCCCTGAGACCTATAATTATATCGGCAAAATCCTGCCTGGCCGAAAAAAGGCTTGACGGAATATGGCATTCCAAAAGAGCATATCTTTAGAAATCAAGAGGAGCGTAAAATGCTGCGTAACCAAAATGGACTCTCGGTATATACAGTCCTTAGTATAATTCTTTTTGCCGCTTTGATCTTTATTCTGGCGATTCCGAATTTTTATAACCTGGATAAAGAGCAAAACGTGGAAGATTGTATTAATAACATGAAAGAAATCTGGGTAGCTACCACCGACTATCTCAGAGATACAAACCAGGACTTCCAGGGCGACCTTGAGATTCTCAGGACCACCCGGAAAGCGAAGGATAGAAGTAGTTACTACCTTGCCAAAGCAAACTACTGCCCGGAAACTGCACGGCAAAAGATCGAATATAAAGTCTTTGGCAAATACATTGCAGATCAGATCGGCGATGAGGTGAAACACAATTTTGGCGTGATCGTCTATTGCCCGAATCTTAGCGATTTCCATACCCATTTCCTGCCCAAGATTTTCTATGAAAACATGGACCCTACCCAGCTGCAAAACTATATGATCGACGATCTTGATTATATTGATAAGGAAACCGGGATAAACGGCACCAGAAAGCAGGAAATGGTGGAAAAGTACATTGAAATCTGGCAGACAGATGAGCAGGCCTTTGCCAAACGCAAAGCCGATAACACTGCCCTCAGAGCCATGCTTTTCCCCGAGAAATTCGGATTCACAAACTAACATCAGAGCATGCCAAAATCAAACTTTAGCGGGCGAAATCATGCCCGCTATTTTTTCGGACTTTTTGGCAAATAGGATTTATGAAAGACAGTAGAGGAACTATGCAATATCAGGAATTTTTGGACCATATCTATCAGCGCTATTCGGGAAATGTGAAGCTCGAACTGGGGCGGATGCAGGGCTTGCTTCAGGATATGGAGTCTCCGCAAACGAAATATGGCGGCTTTCACGTGGCCGGAACCAATGGCAAAGGCAGCGTTTGTGCGTGCCTGGAAGCCTTAGCTCTGGCGCATGGGCTGCGCACGGGGCTAAATACCTCCCCGCATCTGATCAATTACACAGAGCGCTTCCGCATCGATGGCCAGGAACTTCCTTTCCCTGCCATCCTGGAGAAATTTCATAAATATGAGGAGCTTTTCAATAAATGGGATGCCTCCTTTTTTGAGATCACCACTGCCATCGCCTTTTCCCTCTTTGCCGAAGCCGGGATCGATCTGGCTGTGATGGAAGTAGGCCTCGGCGGCCGGCTGGATGCTACCAATCTCTTCGTGCCGGATATTGCTGCCATCACTACTATCGCTCTGGATCATATCAAGACCCTGGGCGGAACGGTGGAGATCATCGCCGCGGAAAAGGCAGGCATCATCAAAGACCATGTCCCTCTGGTCCTGGGTGATATCCAGGGCAGTTCACTGGCCATTATCCAAAAAGTAGCCCAGGCCAGGCAGGCTCCATGCTATTTGTATGAGCAGGATTGGAAGGTTACCGCCAGTTCGGACAGCACTGCCGGCATCTGCTTTGATTATCAGTTCAAAGATTACCATTATCTCCAGCTGAAAGCCAATCTCATGGGCGAGCATCAGGCGATCAATCTGGGGCAGGCGCTCACGGCCTTCATCCTTTATTGTGAAAAAAAAGGGATACAGCCTGATCAGGAGAGGATTCGTGAGGCTCTGGGGCGGATCAATTGGTTTGGACGTATGCAGGTGCTCAGTCTCAATCCCACCGTGATCATAGACGGCGCCCACAATGTGCATGGCGTGCAGGCACTTGTCAGGAGTCTGAACAAGGTGTATCCAGATCGCAAGCTGGTCTTTGTGCTCTCCATCCTGGCCGACAAAAACTATGATGAAATGATCCGCATGATCTGCACTAAAGCGGAAAAGGTCTATGTGGCTCAAAATAGCAGCGACAGAGCTGCCAGCGCCGAAGATCAGCAAAAAGCTGTGGCCAGATATCAAGTTCCGGCCATCGCCTTTCCCTCTGTGGACGAAGCCTTCAAAGCCGCTTTTGATGAGGCAGGGCCGGATAGCGTGATCGTGGGCGGAGGCTCTTTGTTCACCGTGGGTGAAATCATCTCTGCTTTCAGAAGATATGTCTAAAGAAATCCAACTCTACCTCTCGCATCTGATCCCGCTTTTGGAGCAGCGCGGCCTGCAGATCACAGCACAAAAAGAGATAGCCTACGGCGTGCAGATCAAGCTACAAAGGCAGGATCAAAAAGCCAGCATCAATCTTTATTACAGCGAAAAACGCGGCCTCAGCAAAGTGATCGGCGCTCCGGATGGCTCGAAGCTCAAGCCTGAACTTCAGCTACTGCTCTATGGCGAAACCGAGGAAAATACCCAGCCCGGAATGCACCTCTGGCATGCCTGGATCGGCAGCGATGAATGCGGCAAGGGGGATTACTTTGGGCCGCTGATAGTTTCTGCCTTTTATTGTACCCGTGCCCAGACCTCCAGCCTCACCAAACTGGGCGTGCAAGATAGCAAAAGGCTGAATGATACCCAGATCGTGCAGATCGCCAAAAAAATCTACCTCTCTTTTCCGGGACAATTCGCCACCCTCATCCTGAATCCACTTAAATACAACGAACTGATCAGCCGGTTCAAACAGCAAAAGCAAAACTTGAACGACCTTCTGGCCTGGAGCCATGAAAAGGTGATCTCAGAACTGATGGAAAAAGAGCTGCCAGCCGAAGGAATCTTGATAGATCAATTCTCCAAAGCCCAAAAAGCAAAAATGCGGCTGTCTCGCAAATACCCCAGTGCCAAGATCATCGAACGCACCGGAGCCGAACGCGATCTGGCTGTGGCCGCCGCTTCGATACTCTCCCGCTATCAGTTCCTGGAATCCCGTGCCCAATTGGACGAAAGATTTCAGATGACCTTCCCGCTGGGAGCCAGCTCCTCTGTGATCAAAGCCGGACAGCTCTTTGTGGACAAATACGGGATTAGCAGACTGGGCGAAGTGGCAAAAACTCATTTTAAGACTACGCGGGATGTGTCGCAGAACTTTGCTATAGATTTGGGATACCCGTAGCCGGAGGATGCTATTCCTCCGCATAGATCATTCAATGAAGCAACAAAAACGGAGCTATTAGGTAAACGCTCTCCAAAAGATGCCAAATCTACCACGATCATGTCTGTGTTCACTTTGAAGGCATTCCCCCAAAATACTGAGCTATTCTTTTGATAATAAATTCATTGGCTTTATCTTAGCTTGCATCCATGTCTATATATTTCAGTTTATATCTTTAGCACTTAAGATTATTGATTCCAGCTGAATATGCTTCTAATCCGAGTCCCGTTGACGGAAT
>JALNWR010000021.1 GCA_023230795.1 Candidatus Cloacimonadota bacterium | reverse complement strand
CTGGAATCATGAATCTTAACAGCCAAAAGTATAAACTGAAATACATAGGCATAGATGATAGCTAAGATACTATCATTAATTTCATTATCAAAAGAGTGACTCGATATTTTGGGGGAATGCCAGCAAACTCTGGAGCCTTCCCTCATTTGTTTCAATAGCCTAATTATGGACTGGTCGGTGTTTGCCATCTGAAATGACGTCCCGTTCGGCAGAATGCAGCCGGGTGCTACTCTTAAGTTTCGGGGATGGGAGCACCTACTTTCAGTTTCTTTTCTTTGGGCTGTTTCAGGTTACGCACGATCACGATCAACATGGTAGTGCTGAGGATGCTGGTGAGCAGGTCTGCCAGGGGCATGGCAAAGACCAGGCCTTCAAACTGGAAGAGATTATTCAAAATCAGAATGGCAGGAATGTACATGATGCCCTGACGGGAAAGGGATACGATGAGTGCCGGTAAGGCCTTGCCCATGGCTTGCAAGCTGCTCATCATGATCATCCCCACGGCAGCAATCGGAATGGCATAGACGTAGGCCTGCAAAGTCAGAGTGCCGATTCTCACGATTTCTTCATCTTTGATAAAGATCATGATCAGTTCTCTGGGGAAGAGGGCAAAAAGCAAGGTTAGCACTGCACTGATGCTAAGAGAGAATAGCATGGAAGTGCGAATGGTCTGTTTCATGCGCTGATATTTTTTTGCACCGTAATTGTAGCCCACCAAGGCTTGAATGCCGATGGATATCCCGATAAAGATGAAGATGGGGATGGTAAACACCCGGGAAGCTACGCCCAAAGAAGCTACATGGATATCGGAATATGCCGAGGCCAGTCGGAAACTGATGGTATTACCCACACTGAGCATCACCTGAGAAAGCGAGGCCGGGATTCCGATCATCAAAATCTCTTTGTAACAGGCCCAGCGAAAGCGCATATGCTTGAAAGTAAGCGGAACCAGACTATTTTTGCGTAAATAAAAGATCAGGTAATACAGCATACCGGCAGCATTGCCCACCACAGTGGCTACAGCCGCACCGGTAACGCCCATATTGAAGCCAAAGATAAATACCGGGTCCAGCAGGATATTTGCTCCAGTGCCGATAAACAGGCCGATCATGGCTTCTTTGGCCGCTCCCTCAGCTCGAAGCAATTGCACAAAGGTGAATTTCAGCAGCACAACGGGCGATCCGATCAGGATATAAAGCATATATTTGGTGGCATGCTGCGAAGTCACGCCGCTGGCTCCCACCATCCGCAAAAACCAGGGGATGGATAAAATTCCGATGGCGCCCAATACTACAGATATTATAGCGGAAGAGAATACCGAGGTAGAAAGAGTCTCCTTGGCGGCTTCCATGTCTTTTCTACCCAGGAGCCGGGACAGAAAAGAGCCTCCGCCGATGCCGAATACCCCCGCCATCGCCATCTGCAACGTGAATAATGGCAGGGAGATAGACACAGCAGCTACTTGAAAAGGATCGTTGAGCTTACCGATAAAGAAAGTATCGGTGAGATTATACAGGATATTGACCATCATGCTCAGCACACTGGGAATGGCCAGATTCAGGATAGCCCGCGGCACAGGCATACTTTCCAAAACGTAGATTTTATTTTCTTTCATTTCTTCTTTTTAATGTCCCAACTGAATTTCATTCCAACCCAGGGATAGACTTGATTCCAACCCTCTACACTGAGCGGCGCTTCCGCTCCCAGCTCAAAGATGCCATAAAACCCTTTATGCTCACGCTTAAAATTTACTCTCAGACCCGCATGATAAAAGTCTGTTTGGATGCTATCGAGATCGTCGATCTCTTCAGTTAAACTATGATAGTTTCCCCGGATTGCAAAGCTAACAAAGCTATTTCGGGGCAGCTCTTTGGTAAAGATCATCTGCGCCTCGCCGGTTAGCAGCTGGTATTGAATGTCCTGACCGTAGTTCTCGTAAGGTTCCCAGTGGTCCTCATTCGCCCTGGTGATCCCTCCGCCAAAAACAAAAGCTGTGGAATTTTTGCCTGATTTGCTAATCTGTTTTTTCAAAAGTAATTTGCCATTGCTGGCATTTGCATTTAGTCCCCAGCGAAGCTTGGCATCGATATCGTCAGCCACGCCATATTCGATCTCCATATATTGGGTAGGCATGGCGGAATCGACATCATAGATGTTTTCCGCGTCTATTTCGAGCCATTCAGGAACCTGTATGCCCAGGGTATAAGCCATGCCAGCTCCCCAGGTTCCCTTACCAATGCACTCTGCCGTGTCCAATACGGAAGCATCCACGCCCGCACAAGCGCCAAGCAGCAAGCTCGCCAGGATCGCCAGCAGACTCACCAGATAAATCCAGGGCTTCATGTCAGTACCATAACCATTTTTTGAGAGGATAGTAAACCAATTGCCAGGTTTACCCGGCAGACAAGGTTCATGTGTGCGATCTTCATCGCCAAAACTATACAAATCTTTTGCAAAACTCTCTCCTGATATATTCTATGGTGTGAAGCAGCATACTACTTCTTCCTATAATAATCCAATAATAATCCAAAAATAGTCTGCTTCTTTTGTAAAATCACCCCATAAACAAGATCAGCCATAAATGTCAAGCAAATAATCTATCTGTTGGCAGTCCCACGTTTTACGATAGTCTGATTTTGGGCTGGTCGGTGTTTGCTATCTGAACTCACATGAAATGGATTTCTTAGGGTCGGAAATGAGAGCAAGATTCTTGAAGTCTAAACGCCTAAGTAATTGATAATAAATGCGTAATATCGTAAGGCGTTTGAACTTGACTGAAAGCCTGCTTTCGTAAGCCGGCAATGAAAGATGATTCTTTGAACTTTATTGAAAGCCTACTTTCGCCACCGGGAATGAAAGTCAGATTCTTTGAAGTCAAAGCGCCTAAGTAATTGCTAGTATATGTATAGATTCCGTATGGCGCTTCAACTCCAAACAATCTTCTTTCATGTAAAGTTCAAAAATCAGTTTGCTATCAGAAATTAAGTTTTGATGGGACTCGTTTTATGGGTATTCTAAGCTGTGATTATGGTTCATATTTATTCAAGATAGGAAATGAAATATATGGACACAGATAGCGGTTATCGTGCGAATATTAGTACCTATTTGGATACTATAGCTTGATTTTTTGGGGGAATGTCTGAAAAGGCAGTTTATGCTTGACAAATAGAGGCTTTACAGCCTAATGCATCTTGTGAAAAAAGTCAGACTCTATACCTGCGAGATAAAACGCCACCGACAGATAGCCCCGGAGCTATGTGCCGTGTGTCCGCGTGTGACAAAATGCAGGGCTTTCAGGGTCTGGCATCAGACTCATGCCAGGGAATATCTGGATTTTGTGCTGGATATTGTGAGTAAATTCCCCGAAAAATACCAAATGGAGGTTCAGTTCATGAACGAGAAACAACACTTTGTGCAAATCGTGGACATGGAAACAGGTAAGATCGACCGCATTGCTAACCTGAAGGAAATCGATGCCATGAGCCCGGAAGAAAAGCTGGCGCTCTCCAAGAACAAAAATCTCTTTATCGTAACCCACCGTCTGCAGCCTATAGTGAAAGTGACGCTGAAGAAATCTGTGATTTCAAAGCCCATTCAATTTGGCTTAGGCCTGGAAGATCAGCCGGAGCCGGAGCCGGAGCCGGAGGTCGCACCCAAAGCGAAAGAGAAGAAAACGCCGGCCCCGAGCGCCGCCAAAGGTAAAGAGAAGAAAGCCGAGCCCAAGAGCGCTGCCAAGGCCAAAGAAAATAAGCCAGAGCCAGCTGCTGCGCCGAAGGGCAAACCCAAGAAAAAGAGTTGACAGACAATAAAGCTTAGACTCTGTTAAAAAAAAGCTTTTACAAAAATGCGCTATCTGAAATACTGGCACACTATGAACGATTGAATGCCCCAAACGGGCTATGAGGCAGATTATAATTTCTGCAAAAAAGGAGAAATGTATGTTTACCTTGGATGAAAAACATCTGGAAGCAGCTAAAAAAATAGCTCATGATCATCGCAAGAAAAAACGCTGCGATGAGTGCTATGACCGTGGTTGGATCGGTGTATCCGAGCAAAATCTTCTGGTGCTTTGCACCCGCTGTGTGGAGATGGATGCCGCCATGGAAGACTGGAAGAAATACGTAAGCGAACATGAAGAGCTGAAAGAACATTTTAAGGAGCTTTTTGAAGAAGCACCTTCGGAAGCGGAAGAGGAAGAAGTCCATCCCGCACAACAGGAATACGAACACAAAAAATCCCACCCGGCCAATCAAACGGCCTATGTCCCCGGCCCCAAACGGACAGGAAGAGCAAAGAAGATATAAATAAAGCTATGTATAAGACTATCGATCCACAAGAAAATCCTCGGGATTTCGAGGCCCGGATACGTGCGTATTGGCAAAAGCACTCCTTAGCACAGAAAAGCGTTGATTTCCGGGAAGGGAAACCGCAATTTATTTTTTATGAAGGCCCGCCCACGGCAAACGGCAAACCCGGTATTCACCACGTATTGGCCCGCACTTTAAAAGACACAGTCTGCCGCTATAAGACCATGACCGGCTTTCAGGTCAAACGCAAGGCGGGATGGGATACCCACGGGCTACCGGTGGAGATCGAAGTGGAAAAAATCCTCGGTCTGGAAGACAAAAAAGATATAGAAGAATATGGAGTGGAAGAATTTTGCGAAAAATGCCGCGACTCGGTATTCTCTTATGAAAAGCTATGGCGTGAAATGACCGAACTCATGGCCTATTGGATCGATCTGGACAATCCCTATATCACACTGGATAATGACTATATAGAAACCGTATGGTGGATATTAAACGACTTTTTCCAGCGCGATCTGATCTACAAAGCGCATAAGATCGTGCCCTACTGTCCCTCTTGCGGCACGCCTCTGTCTTCCCATGAAGTGGCTCAAGGCTATCGTGATGTGGAGGACCCTTCTGTCTTTGTGCGTTTCAAAGCCAAGGATGAAGAAAATACCTGGTATCTGGCTTGGACTACCACTCCCTGGACTTTGATCTCCAATGTGGCGCTTGCGGTTCATCCCGACGAGACTTATGTGAAAGTACTGCATAATGGGCAGCATCTGATCCTGGCCAGGGCGCGCCTGGAGGTCTTGGATGGCGAATATGAGATTATCGCCGAAATGAAAGGCCGTGATCTGGAACATCGCCCTTATGAGCCGCTCTTTAGCTATGTGCCGGTGGATAAAGCCGCCTGGTTCCTCGCTTGTGCAGATTATGTATCTATGAGCGATGGCACAGGTGTGGTGCATACCGCTCCGGCTTTTGGTGCCGATGACTACTCTTTGGGCGTCAAATACGATCTGCCCTTTGTCAATCCGGTGGATGCTGAGGGGAAATTCATGCCCATAGTCACAGATTGGGCTGGCATCTTCGTAAAAACTGCGGATAAAGAGATCATCCGCCATCTGAAAGACAGCGGCATGCTGTATCGCCGCGAGCAGATCAAACACAACTATCCTTTTTGCTGGCGCTGCAATAGTCCGCTGATTTATTATGCCCGGGAAAGCTGGTATATCCGCACCACTCTGTTCAAAGACAAACTGATAGAAAACAACAAGAAGATAGATTGGTATCCTTCCTTTGTGGGAGAAAAACGCTTTGGTGAATGGTTGGAAAACAACGTTGACTGGGCGCTTTCGCGGGATCGCTTTTGGGGAACTCCGCTCAATATCTGGGTATGTGAGCACTGCGATCACAAGAGCTCTATAGGCTCGCGGGCCGAACTGGCCAAAAAAGGAAAAACCGCTTCCGGTGAAGCCGTAAGCGAAGATATCGAACTGCATAGACCTTATGTGGACGAAGTAAAACTGAGCTGCGACAAGTGCGGCTCTGTAATGCACCGCACACCGGAAGTGATAGACTGCTGGTTCGATAGCGGAGCTATGCCTTTTGCGCAGTGGCATTATCCTTTTGAAAATGAAGAGCGTTTTGAGAAAGAGCTCTTTCCGGCAGACTTTATCTCGGAAGGGATAGATCAGACCCGGGGCTGGTTTTACAGCATGCTCGCCATTTCCACCCTGCTAAAAGGGGTTTCTTCCTACAAAAGCTGTCTGGTAAACGATCTGATTTTGGATAAAAAGGGTCAAAAGATGAGTAAAAGCAAGGGTAACAGCGTGGACCCCATACAGCTCATGCACGATTATGGTGCCGATGCCATCCGCTGGTATCTTTTGGAAGTAAGCCCACCCTGGGTGCCCACGCGCTTTGATATAGACGGCGTGCGGGAGACCATCAGCAAATTCATCGGGACTCTGAAAAACGTTTATTCTTTTTACGCAACTTATGCGAATATAGATAATTTTGATGCGGGAGCTTATCCTGCAGACTGGAAGCGGGAAGCCGAGATCGATCGCTGGATCATATCCCGGCTGCACAGTTTGATCAAGGATGTGCGTGAAAATACCGAGATTTATGAATTTACTCGCAGTGTGCGGGCTATTCAGGACTTTGTGATAGACGAGCTGTCAAATTGGTATGTCCGCCGCTCGCGGCGCAGATTCTGGTCTTTTGAGCTATCTGAAGACAAGATCGAGGCCTATCGTACCCTGTATATGGTGCTGCTGGAGATATCCAAGCTTATAGCCCCCTTCGTGCCGTATCTGGCGGAAGAGCTTTTCCATAAGCTAAAGGGAGGGGAAAGCGTACATCTGGCGGATTATCCCAAGAGCCAGACCGAGTATATAGATGCATCTCTTCAGAGCGATATGCAGGCTGTGATAGACGTGGTATCGTTGGGACGCACAGCCCGGGGCGAGAGCAGCATCAAGATTCGTCAACCTTTGGGCGTGATGTATGTGCCGGCCAAGCTGCGCGAGTCTTTAGACAAAATGCTGGATCTGGTGAAGGAAGAAGTGAATATCCATCAGATCAAGTATGTAGAGACCGATAGCGACTTTGTGCAATATGAGCTCAAGCCGCAATTCAAGGTGATGGGCCCCAAGTATGGCAAGCAGATGAAGGCTATCGCCAGCTATTTGCAGACGGCAGATTCGGCTCAGGCTCTGCGTGATTTTGCTGCCAAGGGCTCTTTCGAATTTGATTTTAACGGTGAAAAGATCACCCTTCTGCCGGAAGATTTGCAGGTGCAGATTCTGCCGCGGGAAGGCTATGTCTTTGCCAGCATGAAAGATATATTCATCGCTCTGGATATCAAGCTTAATGAGGAGCTTACCCTGGAAGGCTATGCCCGCGAGCTGATCAATAAGATCCAATTTTCACGCAAGGAACAAGGTTTTGAGATCATGGACCGCATCAGCCTGAGCTACTCTGGTGATGCCGAGATCGAAAAAGCTATAGCCTTGCACAAAGATTATATCATGAGCGAGACTTTGGCCGATGAGATCGTAAAACTCGGCGATAAGTCTCTTCCTCAGATAGATATAAACGGCAAAGAAATCAGTTTGAAGGTAACTAAAAATCATGGCTAAAGAACCGGAGGACACCAAAGTGCGCTACTGTTTGAACTGTGGGGAAAAGATTCCTGAAAAGGCGAAATTCTGCCCTTTCTGCGGGGAAAATGTGGCTTTGGAAGAACTGCAAACTCCAGAGCCAAACAAAGAAGAAACGCCGGAAGCAAAGCCGGAGGAAGAAACTCCGTCCCCCTTTCAGGGATTTTCAGATAAAAACTTTACCTTGCTGGACCCCGGAGAGACTTTTCAGGGCTATAAAATCTTACGCATGATGAACAAAGACAAAGAAGGCATCAAGTACATAGCCGAAAAAGACGGCAAAGAACATGTGCTGAAGATCTTCTTCAAATCCAGCTTCCACAATATGGATACCCTCTTTGGTATGCAGATGCGGCTCTCCCGCCTGAACCATCTCACAGACGCCAGCATCGCCAAAGTGGCAGAGGTGAAGCAAAGTCATACTCCGGCTTATATGGCTGTGGAATATGTGCATGGGGTTTCGCTGGCGGAGATCAAGAAATACAATCCCGAGCGCCTGAATGAAGAGCTGGTAAGAGACATTGCTTTAAAGCTGATCAAGACGGCTATGCTGGTGCGCAAACATGGCCTCAGCATCAATAAATTGCAGCTTTCCAGCATTATGTTGAAGGACGATTCAGAGCCCGTAATCCTCTCCAGCGGCATAAACTATCATGATCAGGATGAGCGGGACGATGTGTTTACCATTGCCGCTATCATCGCCCAGCTTTTATCCCAAAACATCTTGTATAAGAGCATATATAGTCCGGATCGCCTTAAGACGAACAAATTTGTGAAGATAGTGGGCGTTAGCATGGCTCTGAACAAAATCCTGGCAGAAAGTCTGCATCGTAATATCACGCAGCGTCTTTCAACCCTGGATAAACTGCAAAATGCCATCAGCAAATTGGAGCCTGTGGAAGGCTCAGAAATATGCACCGTGCAAGATACCAGCTTCCTTGATAACGGTAAACCGGAACAAGCGATCATGCCAAAAGCCGCAATCGAACCCGGATTCTGGATTCTGATCGGCATAGTAATAGTGCTGATGATCCTGCTTTTTACCACAAACATCTATCAAGTGGTCTTTGGAGCCGAGGAAGAAAAGCTGCAATACACTGGATTTGTCTGGGGAGCTGATACGATAGAAGACAGTCTCAGCACACAAGGCAAAGATTTGCAGCAGCCGGGCAACGATTTTGATCCTGTAATGACCAGCTATGGGGAGCTCAAAAGCAGTACCCTGGATGAGAGACAAGACCCCAGACGCCTGCCGGCTGCGCCCCAGCCCAAAGATAGCAGCCCTGCACCGGTGATCAAGCCAGCGCAGCCTGGAAAGGATTTTGTGAGAATCGATCCCTCTACTTTTGGCTTTGGCAGATTGGGCGAAAATCTGGCCCACAACGTATCTCTATCTGGGTTTTATATTAGTAAATATGAAGTTACTCAAGGCGATTGGAGCCGGTTTATGAAGCCGGCCAATGCCACCAATTTTGGAGAAGACCTCCCTGTGGACAATGTAAGCTGGTTTGACATCGCCATATTCTGCAATGGACTCAGCGAAGCGGAGGGGCTCACTCCGGCCTATCGCATCCGGGGGCTGGGCGCTTCCCGCGTAGTGAGTTGCGATTTTAACGCCAATGGCTACCGCCTGCCTACGGAAGCCGAATGGGAACTGGCCGCAAAAGCCGGGAAGTTATATAATTACAGCGGATCAAACGATCCAGCCGATGTCGCCTGGTACCGGGATAATTCCGCAGGTAAATTGCGCAAACCCGCCGGCAAAGCAGCCAACGACTTTGGTCTGTATGACATGACCGGGAACGTCTCAGAATGGGTATGGGATTGGTATGATGCAAATTATATCAACAACTTAACTACGTTTATAAATCCCACCGGACCTGAGGCCGGGATTCAAAAAACCATTCGCGGCGGCAGTGTGATGAATAGCGAAGGCCGCAATCTGAATATACTCTGGCGCGAGCGGGGCGATCCCAACAAAGGATACCAATTCGTAGGATTCAGGCTGGCAAGAAGTAAGTAACGCATCTTTGGGGTGCAGCATCAGCCACTTTGAGTAGCTGATGCTTCTTTCCTCAGTAATGCAAGCTGAATCAGGGCTGGCATCTGGCCGGTCCATTGCTTACTTTATCTATAAAAAACAAAGAAATAGGATGTAGTTTTGATGAAAGAAATCAGATATGAAGTAGTGAAAAATGCGGATAGCTCCCGCATTTTGCACTTATATAGAGCTGCGGGCTGGTGGCAAGAAGAAGACAAGCCCGGGGACGAACAAACCATTTCCGCTATCATAGCCAATAGTTTCTGTTTTGTGATCGCCATCTATGAAGGTGAGATCATAGGTATGGGGCGGGCGATCTCAGACGGGGTGAGTGATGCTTATATTCAGGATGTGACTATTCTGGAGCAGCATCGTGGCAATGGCTACGGCAAGGGCATAATGCAAAAGCTCCTGCAATATCTACGGGAGCAAGGGCTGCAGTGGATTGGCCTGATCTCCGAGCCTGGTTATGAGAGATTTTATCAGGCTTTGGGCTTTGCCGTGATGAAGGGTTACACCCCCTTCCTGCTATCAAACGAGGATATATGACAGAGCAAAACACAATGCCAGGGCTTAATCCGCTGAAAATCTCGCACACGCTGATGCTGCGCGAATACTTAGGCAAATACCCCAGAGAAAATTGCGATTATACCATCACCAATCTCATTGCCTGGGGTGAAATCTACGATAACCACTTTCTCTTGTACAAAGAGCGCCTGGTGATCTTCAATCTCCAATATCAGTATGTTTTCTTCCCGGTGGGAGAATACCTGCCTTTGGAGCAGCTAAAGGAATTGATGGAGGATTTCCGGCGATACTACCCGAAAGCCCGGATGATACTCTTTCCCAAAGAGTACATCGATGAATATCCTCAGGTGTATGAGTACTTTGATCTGCAAGAAGACCGGGATTGGGCGGATTACATTTACAGCACCGATGCGCTGGTGGAAATGCGGGGCAAGAAGCTGGCCAAGAAAAAGAATCTGATCTCACAATTTCGGCGGGCTTATCCGAAGTATAAAGTGATGAAGATCACCAAAAATAGATTGGACGCGATCTTGAGCTTTACTCATAAATGGCGTCGCGAACGCGAAGCAGAAGGGGATTATCTGCTGACGGAAATGCAGGCTATCGAAAATACCATCAAATATTGGGACAGACTCCCTGTGGAAGGGATCATCATCTGCCTACAGCACAAGATCGTGGCTTACTCTATCTTTAGTCCTCAGTCTCAGGACATGGCCACGGTGCATTTTGAGAAGTATGACCCGGACAAAAAAGGCTCTTCACAGATGGTTACCTGGGAGACAGCGCGCTATCTGCAGGGCAATTACCAGTGGATCAATCGCGAGCAGGATATCGGCTTATCCGGGCTGAGACGCGCTAAGATGAGCTATGTTCCTTCTCGTCTGGCTCCTTTCTTTGCGGAGCGGTCAACAGCAGATAAATAATCAGCCATACAGCCAGAAAGCTCAGGCTGAAAGCCAGAATCCGCAGAGGACGCGGATTTAGCATCATCTGCCAGATCACGGGATGACCGTCTGAGCGTTGCCAGCGGTCGCGATACAGCCTTAGGGTGGGATCGTTTTCGAGGCTGAGTATTTTGTTCAAACTTTTGATGTGATGCTGATGGTAGTTCCTGCCCGCTTTGTTTCCAGCCAGATCATAGTAGCTATAGCCGTGATAGTCAAATTCCGGCAGCTTCTGTCGCACAGCATTCAGCCCTTTTTCATATAAATCAAGAGCCAGGGGGTCATGAGTAAGCTCGTGATATTTATGCAGATTCAGCAGCACGCTGAGCATGCCGTTTAGCACGTAGTAGGGCTTCTCTGCGGGGTATTCCATATACCAATAGCTGCTATCGGAGATGGCGTGGGACAAGCCTGCTGCATTGGGGCGGAGGCTGTATAGGGTGCGGCTGGCTGTTGCATAGACCTCCAGGTCCCGCTGATAGGCGGCTCTTTCTGCCAGAACCAGCATTACTACAGATTGGGCCAAAGCAGAGCTCCAGGGTGCCTTTTGCCCGTATTCGGGAACCGCAAAATCGTATATAGCCAAAGCGGTGGAGTCTGTTTCTGATAAGTTTTCCAGCAGCCAATCCGTGAGCTTGATAAAGTCTGCATCTTCCCCGGTGAGTTTGCGTTGCAGATTTGCCTCTTGTGCTGCCCGGGCTACAAAGAGGGGATTGTAATAAGCCTCATTTTTGGAATAAAACTGCATCGGGATGCCTTCTTCATCGAGCACGATGCTGGTATTGATGCTGCGCCCTAAGATGCGCACGCTGATAGCATCAACCGTCTCATAGATTTTAAGCTCGGCAATCTGCCAGATCAAGCTGATAAAAAGCAGCGTGACCAGCGCGCTGGATATGGCTATATATTTCTTTTTCATCTGATCCCCTTTCTGAAGATGAAGCTAAGAGTGTAAAGCAAGGCCTGGCAAAGAACTATCGTGGCTCCCGTGGGTAGATTCAAGGCAAAGGATACGGCAAAGCCGCCTACGGCAGAGATAATAGCCACTATCACCGAAATGAAGATGGCGGTATGAAGCTTGCAGGTGAGATTGAAGGCAGTCACGGCAGGCAGGATAAGCTGGGCTGTAACCAGGATGATGCCTGCGCTCTTGAGATTGAAGACTATATTGGCTGCCAGAAGCAGGTAGAATATCTTGTCAACCGCCTGGATGCGAATGCGAAAGACCTTGGACATCTCAGGGTTGTAACTCATATAAAACAGCTCTTTGTAAAAGAAGAGCACATAGGCGATATTCAGCACGTTTAATATCCCCAGCGCCCAGAGCTCGGAGGGTGAGATCAGTAGCACATTACCAAAGAGATAGCTGGCCAGATCGAAGGTATAATCCTGTTTTAGCGAGATCAGGATGATGCCCAGAGCCATAGACAGCGAAAGGAAGATGGTGATGGTATTGGCTTCCTGCACTTTGTATTTTTGAGATAGCCAGGAGATGCCCAAAGCCACGGCGCTCACGAATATCCAGGCGCCAAAGGTGAGATTGAGCCCAAAAATCATGGCCAGAGCAATGCCGGCAAAGGCGATATGCGAAAGCGCTTCACCCATGTAAGATATGCGCCTCAAGGTAACGTAGGGCGCAAAGATAGCCAGTGAAATCCCGCTTAACACAGCTCCAATTAGGGCAGAGATCAGAAATAGTGGCATCAATAATCCTTTTCGATGAGGCGAACGCTATCGCCAAAAGTATTGCGGATGACTTCGGCATTCACCAGGTCGGTGCTGTTGTGACAGTGTAAACGCCGGTTCAGGCAGATCATAAAGCTACAGTATTTTGAGAGGGTGTGCAGGTCATGGGAGACCGTGATGATGGTCTTGCCGGCTTCATTGAACTTTTTGAGCAGTTTGAAGAAGCTGGTTACTCCGGGGCGGTCTATACCGGCTTCGGGTTCGTCCAAAATCAGGTATTTGCTGTCTGTGAGGATGGCGCGGGCCAAAAGTACGCGCTGATATTCTCCTCCGGAAAGGCCGCCGATCTGAGTATTCACTTTCTCCTGAATTCCACACATGCGCATGGCATCCAGGGCTTTGGCTTCGTGTTCTTTGTTGAAGCGTCTGCCCCAGGGCAGAGTGCCGGCGATGCCCATCAGAACTATATCTCGGGCTGTGGCAGGAAAGCTGCGGTCAAATTCTTCCCTTTGTGGCAAATAGCCAAAGCTGTGCTCTTTCAGCCATTTCTTCTGGGGAATACCATCGATATGGATGCTGCCTTCCTGCATTTCTATCAGTCCCAAAAGCAGCTTGATCAGGGTGGATTTGCCGGCTCCATTGGGTCCGATAATTGCGGCAAAAACTCCATCCGGGATTTCGAGATTGATATCCTCCAGGATTGTCTTGTGGGCAATGTGGTACTGAAGGTTCTCGATCTTGATCATCAAAAGGCCTGTTTCATGGCTGTCCAGTTGGCCAGAATCAGCTCGGCGATGGTATTGACTTCCAAAGAAGCGCCGATGGGGTCCAGGGTATAAAGCTCAAGGCCATATTCTTTGGCCAGCACCTGGGCGGATTTTGGGTTTTGCTGCGGCTCGATGAAGATGGCTTTTACCTTGTGGCTGCGGATTTTAGCGGCCAATTCAGTAAGCTCTCGGGCGCTGGGCTCTTTGCCGGGAGAGCTTTGCACCCAGCCCAGATACTTGATATCATAATCCTGGGTAAAATAGTGAAAGCTATTGTGATAGGTCACCAAAGCAGGCTGCTGCAGCCCGGAGCGCTCGCTCAGAATCTGCTCGTGCGCCTGCTTTATTTCCTCTTGCATGGCCTCATAATTGTGCGTGATCAAAGGCGCATAGTCCGAAAAGCGGGTTACCAGCTCATTCTTGAGCTTTGTGCTGAGCTTGTTCATCATCTGCAGGGAAGTCCACAAATGAGGATCGGCCCCTATGTGTGCGTGGTGATGCTCTTCTTCTTCCTGCTGATGCATAAGGCTTTCCCGCACCTGCTTCAAAGAGTCCAGAGCAATGCTGTCTTGCAAAAGAGAGGCGCATACCAGATGCTTGTCTTTCATGGTGCTGAGGTTTTGCTCTATCATAGCTTCCAGGCCGAGCCCGTTTGTGATGATCAGATCGGCTTTGTGCAGATCGCTGAGATCAGAGGGTTGGGGGCTGAAGCTATGTACAGAGGCGGTGGGCGGGATGAGGCTTTTTACCTGGATGGCATCTCCCACCAGCTGTTTCAGCATTAACTCATAAGGGTAGATAGAGGTGAGGATCAAGGGCCTTTGCTCTGCCTCCTGCTGCTTGGGAGCCTGTTTGCAACCCGCTGCAAAGAGGATAAAAAGAGCAAATAGTAAACTGATTCTTTTCATGTCTTTTCTCCTGAAAGAGCTGTCCGACAGCTATCTGCCGCACAACTCTTTCAAATTAAGATAACTATTCCATACTCTTTAGCAGACTCACCAGCAGACGCACACCCGCTCCTGTGCCGCCAAGGCTATTGATGCCATTGGCTTTGTCACTCATTGAGCTACCGGCTATATCAAGATGAATCCAGGGTTTATCCTGTACAAACTCGTGGATAAAGAGCGCAGCTGTGATGCATCCGGCTTGAGATCCTCCGGCGTTTTTCAGATCGGCTATTTCGGATTTGATGAGTTCTTTGTAAGGTTCGTGCAGGGGCAATTTCCATAGCTTTTCTCCGCATAATTTGGAGGCATCATTGAGCTTGGTCATCCAGGCATCGTCATTACCCAGTACAGCGGTATAATCCTTGCCCAAAGCCCCCACAGCGGCTCCGGTAAGGGTGGCGATATCCAGCACCCGGTCTGCCTTTTCTTTTAAGATCGCATAATGCACGGCATCTATCAGGGTCAGCCGGCCTTCGGCATCGGTATTTACCACCTCGATGGTTTTGCCGGACATGGACGTGAGGATGTCTCCAGGACGATAGGCTGCTCCACTGATCATGTTTTCAGCAGCGGCGATCACGCCGATCACGTTTACCTTGAGCTTCAGGGTGGCGATAGCACTAAAAGCGCCGATTACAGCGGCTGCTCCGCCCATATCGCTTTTCATGCTAAGCATACCGTTTGTGGGTTTGATGCTGTAGCCACCGGTATCAAAGGTAAGTCCTTTGCCGATCAGAGCGGTAAGCGGGCTTTTTTTATCCGGCTTGCCGTTGTAACGCATAATAATCAGCTTGGGCTCGCTGCTGGAGCCTTTGCCTACGGCCAGAAATGCCTCCATCTTCATGCGTCTGATCTTGTCCATATTATAGATGTCGATGGTAAAGCCATATTCCAGGGCTGCCTTTTTGGCATGCTCGGCCAAAGCTTCGGGGCTGAGCACATTGGCCGGTTCATTTACCAGATTACGCGCCAGAATCACAGCATCGGCATATATACGGCCTTCCAAAATGCCACGGTTCAGATGGCGATTGGTCTTGGCAGAATAAATTAGATGAAGGTTCTCTATCTCATGCGTGGTATCCGAACTGAGATACTTATTGAATTTATAGGCAGAAAGGAGGGCAGATTCTGAGAGCAGATGTCCCAATTGCACCTCTGGTATTCCGGTATCAAAAGCAAACATCAGATATGCCTGACGGGCTTTGTTGCGGGTAGCTTCCCGCAGGGAATTGGCTATGTGATTGCGCAGCTTGTTGGTTTCTTTCTTCTTATGTTCTCCCACTCCGCAGAGTACTATAACTTGCTTCTTTTTGCGGACCATCCGCGTGAAGCTCTTGATGGCTCCCTCTTTGAAGCTGAAGTCTTCCGCTTTGCAAAAGTCTTCTATGGCTCCTATCAATTCCTCGCCCAGGACTTCGGTGCCCTTGAATTTGGAATCTTCTTCCTGTAACAAAACCAGGGTTTCGATATGCTCTGGCAATTTGCGGCATACATCGATTTTCATGGTTACTCCTTATATGATATACTTAAAAATCTTCCGATAAACTCAGATAGATCTGTGGTTTGCTGATCTTGGACAGATCAGTGAGCCAGGATATATCCAGTTTCAAAACAAAATAGCCCAAGTTAAATCTTGGACCAAATCCATAACCCAGTTTGATATCCTCCAGGCGTCCATCCACAGTGCCTTTGAAGACCTCGTCGTTGTCCCACACTGCGCCCATATCTACATAGGCCGAGCCCCGGATATTGCTCAAAGCCAGGGGCAGAGGGAAGGTAAATGCTATATAGTCCAGAAGGGGAAAGCGCAGCTCCATGCTGGTCAAAACCTTTCTATTGCCGGCCAGATTGTGGCTCAGAGCCCGCACTCCATAGTATCCGCCCAGGGAAAAGCGATCCGGACTGGAGCCTGTGCTGATGCCTGCATTTGCCCTCATCGCCAGAGAATAGCGCCGGCTGAAGAGTATGTATTTGCGCATATCTATGTAGTTGGTCAGATAATCCAGGTCTTTTTTGGCAAAGCTTTTGCGCAGGGTATAGCTGCCCCGAAATCCCAGTAGCGGCCCGGTGGAGCCATACAGGGCGTTGTCATACACCAGGCTCAGTCCCGGAGCAAAGGCTGTATCGCTGGATTTATAGTAATTTGTAAACCAATTTCCGGCATCAAAATCTGCATGAGGCAGAAAGTCGTTATGAATCTCATATTCATAGAGCATACTGTCAAATTCCAGGCGGGAAAAGCGGCTGAAGGGATAGCGTGCCAGTCCATAGATACCGGTTTGACGCTGGCGGGCACGATAGTAATCGCTACCCTCAGGTTTGTAATGCCGATAGTAGCTTTCATTATATAGATTGTAAACCCCTATTCCCCAGTCTATTCTGCGCCTCAGATAGAGATAGGACAGCACCATGTTGGTCTCTTCCAGCTTGTCCGAAATGCCTACGCTGATACCGATGCCATGATCTCCCATCAGATCGCTGAGCCCCAGTTCAATGCTGCCTGCCACGCCATAGGAATTCGAATATGCAAATCCACCCCATAGGCTGTCCAAAGCAAAGCGAGGTCTGTAGTTACGAATCCGCGGAGGATTCTGGGCATCTTCCTGAGGACGGGCGTCCCAACTGAAGTTCTCGGAGATCAAAGAACTATCCGGTACCACAGGTTCATAGCCGCTGATGAAAGGACGGCGGGTATCCTGAGTGCGGCTGGTATTTTTGGGCAGAGTCCTTTTGCCCAACACGCCATAGCGGTCGAGCTCGGCAAAATCCACCCTGTCCAGCAGATCATACTGCTGCAAATACTCTGTGGGCGCAGCGTAAGGCCGGTATTCCAGATTGGCCAGGGGGCTATTATCCAAAAAGAGGTCCCAGGCCCCGTCAAAGTAGTTTGAGATGATCAGATAGTTCGTATCTTCCGAGATATCACCGTTGAAAGTCCCGGCCAGAACTTGGGTCAAAGAGGCAATCTGCTGCTGCTCAAGGTCCAGGATTTCATAGTTTGTGATCTCATCGCGGGCCGAAACGAAAGCCAGCTTCGAACCGGAATCCACGTACATGGGCTGAGTGCAGTTAAAAGGCTCTTTGGTAAGCTGCATCAGCAGGCCTTCATCCAGATGATACTCAAAGATATCCATGCTGATATTGGCAAAAAAGCCATAACGTTTTGCCCCGGGGATTTCATCGCGTTCGGAGCTAAAAGCTATCCGCCTGCCATCCGGAGAAAAGCGGGGTTGAGCATCGTAAAAGCTATCTTCGGTAAGCTGCTGCAGCTCTTCGGTCTCCAGATCGTAAAGGTAAAGATCAGTCTGCATCTGTCTCTGTGCGCTAAGTGCGAGCTGCTGCCCATTAGGAGATACATCCACTTCAAAGATGGCTCTCAGCTCAGGAATATCGATAGTGCGCACGATCTTGCCGCTATCCACATTCAGGATGTGAATCCGGTCTCCATCTGCAGTTTTGGCACTAAAAGCCACTCTTGTCCCATCCGGAAACCAGCTCAGATTGCTGCGCATATAGTAAAATTCTTCCATCTTGCCGGTGGCTTCGCCGGTGATGATCTTTTTGGGCCTGGCTATGCCGTGGGTGCTGCCCATCCAGATGCTATAGCGGGCGCCGGCATTGGAGAAATAGGCATAGCGCGAGCCATCCGGAGAAAAGCGGGGCGAGAAATTGAAGTAAGAGCCGTCTTTTTTGTGATCTGTGCGGCGTTCATAGACTTCCTGCGGGATTTTGTGGGTATTGATAGTAGGGAAGAAATCACGCTTGAGCTGATAGTTCCAGCGCGATTCCAGCTCTTCAAATTTGATGCCAAATACGCGCTTGGTAGCCTCTTCCAGGCTTTGCATAGTGCGCAGCGAATAAAAGTACTCGCTCACCTTTTCACGCCCGTAAGTATCGGCAATATAAGTCAAAAAGCTCTCTCCCAGACGGTAGGCCAGATAGCCGCCGATGTATTCGATATTGGGCAGATTATCATTTACCACCATATCCAGGATGAACATATTATTATACTCATCCTCGCCTCCGATGGAAAGGAATTCCGGCAGTCCCTCTGAAAACCAGAAGGGGAAAGCGGCAGGCCGCAAAGCTGTGATGGTATTGGTGATTCTCTCGTCCAAAGCGTTTATATAAGCATGCGTCAGCTCATGCGTCAGCAGCTCTTCAAGATTGCTGTAGCTGCCGTCAAAGGGCACCACCACGCGGTTGCGCAGGCTCTCTGTAAAGCCGCCCACGCCCTCTGTGAGTAGGGGGTAGATGATGTTGGTCACCTGAAATTCGCTGCGCGTGGCATAAAACACGATCGGGATGCGGCTAAACACCGGATATTTCAGGTCGTTCTTGAGATAATAGTAGATTTCCTCCGCCATCAAAGCAGCGGTTTTGCCAAATTCATCTTCACCGCGGGGAAAATAGATATCAAAGTGCATGGTTTTGAGCTCAGACCAATCCTGGACTGTGGCGTTTACTTTGTTTTGACCAAATGTCTGGGCAAAGAGCAGCCCTTGTATAAGAAGCAGGATGGCGATGAGTAGCTTTTTCATATAGTCCTAAAAGATTGAGAGTTTGATGTATTTACGGGGATTAGCTTTGATATCACTGATCAGATCATCGAGCTTATCGATGGAGTTCAGCAGTTTTTCATACAAATCGTCTTCGGTAAGGAGCCTGCCGGCGCTGCCCTGTCCGGAAACGAGGGCTTCTGCGCTGTGATTGAGCCTGGCAGACAGCACACTGAGGCTATCCAGGGCGCTGTTTACTTTGCCCAGAGTGGCAGGGGTGAGGGCGATGCTTTCCATCAGCGGCTCCTTGCTCTGGGCGATGAAGTCATTTACCTGCAGGGTGAGAGTATCCACTCTGCCGATGGTGGCGGAGATATCGCCTTTGAGCTCGGTAATAGAGCGGTTCGCATTGCGCACGGCGCTACCGGTATCTTTCAGCAGCCTTTCGCTTTGGTCGATCAGTCCGCCTTCGGTATCCACGTCTATCAGGATGCTGTCCAGGCGGGAGATCAAATCTGCGGCTTTGGCGATGACGCTCATCATTCCGGAAGGCTTTTCCCCCTGCTGCACCTGGCTCAAATCCAGATATTCATCGCTGACAGATGGCTTGATATTCAGGCTTTTACTGCCCATCAGGCTGTCTTCAATATAAAATCTGCTGCCCCGGGGAATTTTGATGGCAGTGGAGATCTTGCCAGAGACCAGGATGCCGCCCTTGTGCATGCTTACAGTCTTTACCCGGCCGGCTTCCATGCCGCGATACATGATCTTATCGCCGGTCTCCAGGCCGATCACGTCTGTAAAGAGCACTCTGAGATTTTGCTGCGCTCTCATATCCAGGCGGTTTGTGAGCCAGAGATAGCCAAACAGCAGGATGAGGAAGATCGCCAGAGTCCACAGGCCGGTCTTGATCCTGGTGCTGCGCAGATGCTTATAAAACTTCGCCAAAGCTTTCCTTCCTTTTAAGTTTTGAGTTTCTTCTTTTCCGCGGCGGGGAAAAGAACGTTATTTAGGATCAAGCGATAGCCGGGGGAGCTTTTATGCAAATCCAGGACAGTTTCCGGATCGCCCACCATGTGTTGATAGTCCTCCGGATCGTGCCCGCCATAGAAGGTGAAGGTGCCTTTGCCCAGATTGCCGTGGATGTATTTCACATCGCTCTGATTTGGCACTTCGGCCAGGATGATCACGCTTTTTTTCACCTTATCGCGGTAAAAAGAGGTGGTTTGTCCCAAAAAGCCATTGATGATATTGGTGTGGCACTGGGTAAGCATGGTGGGCACGGGATCGTATTTTGCCGAAAAGTCAAAGAGCTGGAAGTAATCACCCTCAGCGCCCCGCAAACGGCTGTAAT
>JALNWR010000020.1 GCA_023230795.1 Candidatus Cloacimonadota bacterium | reverse complement strand
TATATGGACATAGATGCAAGCTAAGATAAAGCCAATGAATTTATTATCAAAAGAATAGCTCAGTATTTTGGGGGAATGCCTTCTAATATACTGGCATTCCCCCAAAATATCGAGTCACTCTTTTGATAATGAACTTAATGATAGTATCTTATCTATCATCTATGCCTATGTGTTTTAATTTATACTTTTGGCAGTTAAGATTCATGATTCCAGCATTAATGTCCTTCCAATCCAAGTCCCATAAGGACGCCATTTCAGATAGAAACCATAAGCCCCACAACAATTTGAGTCCTGTAGGGACGGCATTTCAGATAGCAAACACCGACCAGTCCATAATCAGACTCTCGTAAAATGGGGGGAATGCCTGCATTTATTGCAGGAGGTTCCCTATATTTTCTTAAGCCTGATTTTGATAACACACCTTAGAGCAGGATGCCATTCCTGCTAAACCAGATCCGGTATCACACGATATCAAGTAGAGAGGATAGCCTAAACTACATAAAAGCTTCATCTCCCATCATCCTAATAGCTATCAGCCCGGAATCAGGATATTTGCGCATCATAACACGAAGCAGACCGATATATTGACTATGTAGTAATAGCTTGCCTTTAGTTCTTTTTCGCTTAATATATTTACTAAAGAACAGTCTGAACTAAGACACGTTCAAGAATAGGAGATATCATGAAAAAAGTAGTTCTCATTTCCCTTCTGGCAGTGCTGGGAATCAGTTTTGCCTTTGGTCAATCCATCTACGGCCTGCGCGGCGGTTTGAATATCTCAAACTATGGCGGTGATCCCGAGATGGATTCCAAGATCGGTTTTCACGGCGGCATGATGATGCAGTATCACTTGGATCAGATGCTGATTTTGCAACCTGAATTGCTCTACACTCAAAGAGGCGCTCAGGAGGAAGCATTGGGCATAGAGCATAAGCAAACTCTGCATTATCTTGAATTGCCAATTTTCGCCAAGCTTGACTTGGGCGAAGGTAAGCTGAAGTTTCAACCCTATCTGGGTCCGGAATTCCGCTATCTGATCAAAGGTAACAGCACTTTGAAAACGGATCTGATGAAACGACAGTTGAAATCAAAAACGCGGAGGATTTCGATTTTGGCTTGGGCCTTGGTATCGACCTCGTTTTTAATACAAACATGCTCATTGGTGCTCGTTACAGCATGGGCCTTACCACGATAGACGAAGATGGTTCAGATGTGAAAAACAACTCCTTCATGATAAATCTGGGATTTCTATACTAAGGACTATCGCTTCAAAACAAGCACGCAATCCTGGCCTGCCTGAGGGTAGGCCTTTTTGTGTGGACGCTACTATCCGCTCAAACCCTTGTCAGGGCGGACAAAAAAGAACGTGGGGAACACCGGGCGGCGATCCCCACGTATCGGAGGGCATTCTATGTAGGGTCTGTAGGCTAAAGACAATATAATCTGTCCATAGTTCTGTGGCAAGTTTTTTCTTTTGCTCACACAAATATGCTCAAGGAGCTGCTTCATACAGGCATCAGCACAACCGAATTATTTCCGGGATATATCCGCATCTCCTATCTGGATATAGGGGAATATACAGGAGCCCAGATTCATCGTCTCAGAGGAGATGTTCTTGATGCGGTTAAATACATCCACCAGGTTCACGCTCATCATGGTTTCGCTGATGGGATAGACAAGCTTACCATCTTTGATATAATAGCTGTTTTTCAAGACTCCGGACATATCTCCATTGGGATTGGGGCTGCCAAAGGAAGCTCGCATACACAGCACGCCTTCTTTTACGCTGGCGATCATATCGGATAGAGTAGTCGAACCTGCCTCCACTACCATTTGGTTCAATTGACCGATGGTGCGGGGCTTACCCACTTTATTTGCCGTATATAGATTGATGGGATAGTGTCTTAATACTCCCTTTTCGATTATGGCGGCGGCTTTGGATAAATAGCCATCGTCTGTGATAAAGCTCTTATCGGCGAGTCTTTCATCGGTTGGGGTGGCGTAAAGGCTCAGCTTTTCGTCTAATACCTTTTTGCCGATATGCTCTGGAAAGCGGCTGCTATCGGTGAGCAATCCGGAAGAGCCAAAATGTTGAGATATCAGGGTATAAAGCAGGCTTGCCCCCACATAAGGCGCCAGGATGATATCTCCGCAAAAGTTTTTGGGGATGGGTGAGGTAGTCGTTTGCTCTGATATCTGCCGCATCAGCTCACGCAGGAAATTCACCTCCAAAAGAGGCTTGTCCAAATCTGCAAGAGTGAAACTGATGTAATTGAACGACGACATCTTCCCATCTTTTTTAGCGGTAAACTTGGTGCTGAAGGCATAATATGCAGTTCTCTGCTCAAAATCCACTTCATTGCTGTTCAGATAGTAGCTTGTATTGAGGTTAAAGGACAGGAAGGCATCAAAAAACACATCGGGAAAGTCCTGTTTCATAGCCGTTGTAAACTCGTCTAAACGCTGCACTATTTTGTCTGCATCCATCTGCCTGGGCCCATCGCTAAAGACCTGTGGCGCCTGCTTTGGCGAGATATCAAAAGCCGGATCTGCATTGGAGGATTCCACAGCGGTCATCAGCTCATCTATGGCCGCCTGGACCGATTGCTCATCAAATTGGTTCAAGCTCGTATTGGCTTGCCTTTGGTCTTTGATCACGCCGAGGTTGAGGCTCTGGCTTTCCACGCTGCGCAAAAGGTTCAATTCTTGATAGACCACGTTGAATTCTTCTGAGCTACTGCCGCTAAGCCAGAGTGCGGCCTTATCCGCTCCGCGCTCTTGCAGAGCTCTCATAATGCCTTTCATTAGTTGACGCGTATCCATTATTTACCTCCCATATTGACTTTGCATTTGATGGCGGGGCCGCCCATTCCTACAGAGATCAGCTGTTTCTTGCCACACATTCCGGATCCCGTCCACTGCATATCATCGGAGATCATGCTCACGGTCTTCAGCAGATCAAAGGCAACTCCGGAAATAGTGGTTTCTTTGATGGCCTTGCCTATTTTGCCGTTTTTGACCTCATAACCAAGCCCCACGCCAAACATAAATTCACTGGTGGCATCGGCCTGGCCATTTGAGGAAGAGATCAGATAATATCCGTCTTCGATAGAGGCTATCATGTCTTGCAGCTTATCCTTACCGGGGACTATCATGGTGTTGCGCATGCGGATGAGGGGCTCATCGCTGTAAGAATAGGCCCGGGCATTACCGGTGAGTTCATGCCCCAGGAGCATTGCGCTTTCTTTGTTGTGCATATAGCTTTTCAGGATGCCGTCCTGGATGATCACGCAGTCTTTAGCCTCGGTTCCTTCATCGTCTATGAAGACCGGCACCGGGCAGGTCTTGCCGTCCCAGCTGTGCGCTAGATCTATCAAGGTAAGTATTTCGCTGGCTACAGGCTGGTCCAGATACTCTCCGGCGATGGAGCCTCCCAGCACAAAATCCGCTTCAGTGGTATGCCCGATGGCTTCGTGAGACAGTATTCCGGCAAGCTTGGCGTCCAATACGCAATCAAAGGTGCCGGCGCGAGCAAATACGGCATCTTTCTTATCCATCAATTCGCTATAGAGCTTATCTATCACGGGAAAGCACAGGGCCGGATCGCTGAAATTATCTTCAAATTGGCCAAAACCACCAATGATATCATAATGTATCAGCGATTCCCCCTGATGATTGAGCATCAAAACGATTCCTATCACAGACTTCGGGGTCATAGTGTGCATTGCTCCACCATCGTTGGTCAGGATGTACTTTTCGGTTTCCTGCTGTTGCACAAAAACCCGGCGAGTGCTCAAATCCGGGTATTTATCGGCGATATACTTGTCCAAAGCTCCGAGAAATTCGATTTTTTCGGCGGTGGATACCGGCGTCTTTTTGCTGTAAAAAAGGTATTCGCCCTGCGCCGCGGTAGAGGGGAGGATCAGCTTGCCCTTGTTCACACTGCGGGAGAGCAGCTTGGCGTTGCTTACCGCCTTTTTGATTACTTTCTGCATGCTTGCGGTGCTCATGTCCGCGCTGCTGGCCAGTCCCCATACTCCATTGGTAAAGGTGCGGGACATTATCCCCCCGCTAAAGGAATTGCTGTTCTGAACTAGCGTCCCATTCAGATAGTTAAGCCCCTGGCTACGATTTTCCTGCTGTTTGAGCTCCACATATTCCGCCCCGGCGGGCAAAAGAGAGCTTAAGGACATCTTTTTCATAGTGACTCCTTGTAAGTAATTGTCTTGTTGATACGATTACTGGGTATGATCTTAGCTGTCAAGGAGATTCTCGAAAGGGGAGTTCTGTGTCTTATCCGAAAGTTTAATTGTGGCCTGGTCGGGGTGTGCTATCTGAAATGGCGTCCAAGGACTCTGGGCCACTGTGCAGCTGTGGCTTTACTATCTGAAATACCGTCCCGCTGGGACTGGTTTAGACAGCATATTGAACCTGTTTAGATATCTAAAGGGATGCCGACAATTCTCAGATTCATCAAATAACACTTTCTTCTTGATTGTGAATTCGCTGATATCTTCGACTTTGAGTAGATCCAATAAAACTCATTTTTTTGGCCTTCAAAGTGTTTTAAATCAGGATGGCTTTTCATAGTGCTCTTTAGCCATGCAAGTTTTTCAAGAACTTCCTGGACATTGCCTTCTTTTATAGGGTGAGGCTCTGCAAAAACAACGCGTAATAAGTTCTTACTTTGAAGTTTCAATATTATGTAATCCCACCTTCTGGCATTTCCATTCGGTAGATTGTGCTCATTTCACTGATAGTGCTGTTCTATATTTCCGGATTCGTATTGAAAGGCATCATCCGTGCGGAACCATTTTTTGTATTTACTATCTATTGCGCGCTTTCCTGTTTGCAGGAACGAAATGTTTTGATATGACATAAGAGCCCTCAGTCTGCAAGTCTGGAGATTACTTCACCTACATGGGTAGAAAACGAGGTCAAATCACCCCAAGAGCTAACATCATCATTTTCAGCAAAAAGATCAAGAGAAGATATGTCAGTGGTGACGCTTGAGGCATATTTACCAGTAGGCTTGAAGTAATATAGCTTGATATCCTTTTTTACTGTTTCGTTCAATCTGCTGATCCAGTCAGTTGCTTTAACCTCAAACAAATCGCTCAAATAAGTTTCGACGGGTACATTCTTCTTACTCTTTTGGTATTCCACCAAGGCCCAAGCATAATCTATCATTACAGGTGAATGAGTCGACATCACAACCCTATACCCACGGCTAAGTAGGTCTAATACGGTTAAAAATGCATCACCGATCGCTTTGGGGTGTAAGCCCATTTCAAGTTCTTCGATTATCACGGTATTTACACCCCTAATATTCAGAATCTTACCCGCAGGTAAGAGATAATACAAGCCATACAGATAGGGCGCAAACTCCCTCTGCCCTGCGGATGCCGCATTCAAGGGGATAGATTCAATGCCCCCATGTGGAGACAATTCTATTTTATAATTCCCCACATCCTGTTTTATAGAAAGCTTTGCATTCTCGAATATTGAGCTCTCAAGCCCGGCTCTGATTGCCTTGCCGATTTTACCTTCCATTGGGAATAGATGCTTATTGTTTTGTCTGTACGGCTGAAGCCTGGAGTTTAGCACATCCCCAAACTCACGCATCACATAAGGAGCTCTTTCAATATAGTTGTTAAAGGAACGAGGCCAGCCATTTTCAAGAGTGGTATAACGTTGGGCAGGAATATAAAAACAGTTAGTTTCTTGTTTTCCATAGCTTTTATTTATGTAGGCCTGTAAATCTTGTTGTTTTGAATTCACTTTTATTATGGACTTATCATTGATCAGATAGTCCATCCCTTCACCGTAATAAACTTGTAGGAATGTACTTAAATCCTTATCCCAATACCAGTCGTTCGCTTTAAGATTGCGGATAATGCTTCTTATATCCTCAAACAATTTTAAGGTTTGCAGAAAAACAGTTTTACCTGTAGCTTGAGGACCCACAAGTACAGTCAGATCACCAAACTTGATATCTGCATGCTTAATAGGGCCAACATTTTCCAATGATAAGCTGTTAACTTCAGGTTTTTTTTGCAGCAACGGCATTGTTCCTCCTGTTGTTCATCTTTGAATATAGAGTCTTATCTAACATCATTACTTATGATGTAATGCAAAACAAGCATAGCTTGCTTTCTTGTCAATATTTATGTTCTTCTGGCATTCCCCCATTTTACGAGAGCCTGATTGTGGCCTGGTTGGTGTAGCTATCTGAAATAGAGTAACAATGGGACTCTGGGCCACTGTACAGCTGTGGGTTAATATCTAAAACACCGTCCCGCTGGGACTCAGAATCTAAGGGGGTGGCTCTGGCCAGAGACAGATCAAAGCTTCGCCACCGCTTGGAGTAAAAAACTTTTGTAGTGAGCACTACGAAAATCCAAGAAAATGAGAACAATGCGTTAGTTCCTACACTTACACCGTTCCGCTGAAGTCCTTTGTTGCAAAACATCAACAGTTTTCTTCAATGAAAACGTAAAAAAGCCATTGTAAGGATTGACAAAATACTGAATCCTATTCATATAGTATCGGGTAACGAATTCAGCCTTATGCGAATGTGGAAAGGATACGGAACGCATAAAGAGAGTTTCCATAAATGCCATTGTTTCATGAAAACGAAATTATGGCGACGGTCTGGTATCATCTCCAGAACAACCCCAAATAAGGAGAACCAATGAGACTTATCTTACTCGCTACGCTCCTGCTGTTCTTATGTGCAGGAAGCTTGCCCGCCTTTACCGGCTATGAGATATCAGATACCTTTAGTATCACCCCAACTACTCTACCGGTAGAATTATCATCTTTCACCGCCACCGTTACGGGGCAAAATTTTGTGCAACTGATTTGGGTGACTCAATCTGAAGCTAATCTGCTGGGTTTTCACATCTATCGTGCTGCGGATGAGGAACTTGCCAGCAGCATTTTGATTTCGGATCTGATAAGTCCCACCAATAGCTCCAGCCAGAGCCATTATGACTATTTAGATACAGAGATTGCCCAAAGCGGGCGCTATTACTATTGGTTGGAAAGCCAGGAGATGGATGGCAGTGGCACTTTTCACGGTCCAATTTTTGCCAATGTAGAGATGGATGCGGATGATGAGCCCGAGCTGCCCGCTATTCCGCTGCAAACCCGTCTGCGGCAGATATTTCCCAATCCCTTCAATCCCAGCACCACCATCAGCTATCAAATGGCAGCTCCCGGGCAAGTGGAGCTGAATATATACAATGCCCGGGGACAGAAGGTGCAGGGCTACCATCGGCAGCATGCCGCTCCCGGATATTATCATCTGCAGTTTGAAGGTAGAGACCTTAGCGGCAAGATTCTTTCCAGCGGTGTCTATCACGTGGTGATGATCTGCGGTAAAGAGCTCTCAACTGAAAAAATTGTACTGCTGAAATAAGGGAGGAGATCATGAAAAAGATAACATTTTCGATAATCCTGATAGCATTTGCAAGCCTGATCTTTGCGGCTGCTCCTACGGTTACAAACTTGGTGGTGAATCCTCAAACAGGGCATGTGATGATTACTTATGACCTGACTGCAGATACAGCCTGCGATGTAGAGCTGAGGATATCTGCTGACAGTCAAAGCTTTACCATCATTCCCACTGCGGTGGCCGGTGATGTTAGTAATGTAAGCCCTGGCGTTGCTAAGCAGATTATCTGGTATCCGGCTGCAGACGGAATGGAGCTGGGCGATAACTACAAGGCCATGTTGATAGCTACAGACACCCAAACCACAGAAAGTGGTGGCTTCGTCCTTGTCCCCGGTGGCACCTATATTAGGGGGAGTGGTGAGGATGCGCATAACGTGACCCTTGCTCCTTTTTACATCGGCAAGTATGAGGTAACGCGGGCTGAATATTATGCACTTATGGACACTGGCACCCACAATCCTCCTTATTATGGCCCGGATGACAACTGCCCTGCTTACAGAGCGAGCTGGTATGATACATTAGTATATTGCAATGAGCGCAGCATGAATGAGGGCCTTACTCCTTGTTACACGATTAACGGATCAACTAATCCCGCAGACTGGAGTTCTTTAAACTATAGTGTCTGGAATCTCGCGCTCTGCAATTGGGCTGCCAATGGCTATAGATTGCCCACAGAGGCCGAATGGGAATATGCAGCCCGTGGTGCCAGCAATGATCCCGATTATACCTATTCGGGGAGCAACACTATCGATGATGTGGCCTGGTACTCTGGCAATTCAGGTGGCACCACTCATATTGTGGGTACCAAGGCGCCCAATGCTCTGGGTCTTTTCGATATGAACGGTAATTTACGGGAATGGTGTTGGGATTGGTGGGGCAGCTCTACTTTATGGGGAAACTCTGAGAATCCTACAGGCCCTGATAGCGGGAGCAATCGTGTGCACCGGGGCGGTCACTGGAATAATGGTGCATCCTTTTGCACTGTAGCGAAACGTGCTAGTGACCTTCCGTACAGCAGGGATACCGATATCGGCTTCCGCATCTGCAGATCGAACAATTCCAAGTAGGTTTTCACCTGAAATGATCTAATCCGGAGTTTACATGAAAAATGGAGTTTAAAGAAGATTGTTTGGAGTTGAAGCGCCATACGGAGTCTATACATATACTGCCAATTACTTAGGCGCTTTGACTTCAAAGAATCTGACTTTCATTCCCGGCAGCGAAAGCAGGCTTTCAGTCAAGATGAAGCCGGTTATCCCAGCCCAGCATTGTCTTCGAAGAAAGCAATAGCCAGCTGCTTCAAACATAGTTTTGGGGTATAGATACCCAAGGTTTCTTTGTTAGCCTCAAAATTGCTCAGGCTATTCACGGTAGCCACAGCAGTCCATCTTCACGGATGCACATGCGCGGCAGATCCTTAGTGGGGCCCAGGGTGATGATATAGCTTTGCGAAGTGCGCTCTATCTTCAGAGGCACTTTGCGGCCCCTGTAACGCAGCTTCTTGGCCCTCAGCTGTCGCAGATTGCGGGCGTATTTGCCGTGGTCCATTTCATATTGCTTTTGTTTGTAATAGAGCTGGCGCAGGTATTCTTTGGCGGTCTCGATCTCGGGGATCTTGGCCTGAACGTAGTCTGAGCCTGCTTTTGCATGGGAAAAGAAGAGGTAGCCCCAGCGCTCCGGATAGTGCATGGCGATAAGGCCTTGCGGGCTCCAAACCCAATTGTATTCCGGGCGGGTGGGCACTTTATGGTATATTCCGTCTTGAACTATCGTGATCCAATGCACGCGAGAGAAATTCACCCGCCAATAGTCACCTTCGGGGGGTGGAATCTCTTTGTGCGCACATTCCTGCAGGGTTTGCATGGGGATTTTCATCTCTATATACCAGGCCTGGTCTGTGTCCGAGGGATCATTCAGGCTGCCTTCGATATGGACGGCGTATTCGAGCTCGCGGATGTCCCAGGCATTCACTGCCACCTGCTGGCGATCCCGGTAAGGCTTGATCAAAAAGAGGTCCCACACTGTGCCCAGGGCGTTTATCTCCAGCTCGTAATAATCGTGAGTATCGCCATCGGGATCGATAAAGACCTCAAAATCGTTATCGTGAAAGATCACCGCATCGCGCTGCGTGAGCTTGCCCCAGATATGCGGATCGATCATTTCTGCACCGATATACAGCGCTTCGTCATCCCAGAGCATCTTCACCCTGGTTTGCAGAAAGGGCTTAGGTCTTGGCTCGCCTTCTATATCCACAAAATCCTCGGTAAAGGGGGTTTTCTGCCAGGATTCATCGTCCAGCCGGCCATCGATGATGATGGGAGAGCAGGGTCTGAGCGCGGTGTAAGTGCGGGGAGCAAAGTCCCCTTTCGGCACGGGGAATATCTCACGTGCTGCTATAGGGAGCATCCACGCAAGGCAGAGTGTGATGATGATTAGCTTACGCATTTTGTAATACCTCATGCTTGGGCGCGCGCATGAGCGATGAGCCTGTCTGGCGTGCTAATCGCCAGAGCCACCGCGGTATCCGCTGCGCCGTAATATGCATAGATGGGGGTGTCGCCGTCTATTATCGGGCTATCACTTAGGGGAATAGCCGCACTGGGGAATATCACATTCGGCACCTGGCCGATGAGTTCATAGCTCTCCCGCGGCTCCAATACATTATAGCGTCCGCGGGCAAGGGTGATCCAGGGCTCTTCTGCATCCTGCAGACTGATGCCAGCCTGATAGATATTGGAGCTGCCAAAATGCGTGGCCACACCATGATAGATGTGCAGCCAGCCCGCTTTACACAGCAGGGGCGGAGGCCCGGAGCCGATCAATTCGTCCCAATAGTGAGCACGGCCACAAAAGACTTCAGCTATCCTTTGCCAATGCAGCATATCATTACTTTTACTGCAAATGATGCGGGAGCCGGTCTTCACGCCGTCTGCCCCGGTGTGATCATTGGGGCGTTCAAAGCGTAGATTCGTGCCGGCCAGCAGAACTCCATTTCTGGTGTCCGGCTCTGAGGCCAGTCCGATAAAATCCAGACTGTCAAAATCCTCAGTGCGGAAATAGCCCAAAAAGCAGCCGCGGTCTGTATCCATGGCGCAGATCACGTGATAAAACCCGGCTTTATCAGTGGTGATCCTGGCATCATATATATGATAGACATGGTGTTTACAGCGCTTTAGATGCTTGATCTGCACCGGCAGATCGGAGATCTCAAAGTGCAGGCCATCGGCAGATACGGCTTTTACAAAGAAGGTCTCCCGGCCCCGGTTTTGCACCCGCAGCAGCAGCAGAAATTGCCCATCGTGCCGCACTCCGCCGGGATTGAACACAGAAGATACATCTTGCAGGGCGGGATGCCTACTCTGGATATCTTTGCGGGTGATGACCGGGTTTTCAGGATAGCGCTGCAAAGTAGTCCTCCAAAGCTTTCAAGCGGGAGGCGAAGCCGGCATAGTCCCCAGTGGGATTCCAGGCTCGTTCGGCCAGAGCCACCGCCCTGGGATGCAGTCTGTGATACAGGTCCTGGGGATTGTAAACATACTCCGTCCAGAGGTTTGCCTGCAGGCCCAAACACAGATCCGGGCGGGCATAGCGCTGAGGGGAGAGGCTGTAAACATTCTCTACGGTGCTTACGCCATGAGCGCCGTCTTCGTCAGCTGTGGGCTTCCAATCCAGATAGCAAATCTTATTCGGGCATAGTATATAGCTATTGCCATTTGCGGCAGCCAGTTTGGCCGCATCTATGGCATCACCCCGCCACAGCATGGCGATCAAAGACTTATCCACAGCGCCATCCAGCACTTCGTCCCAGGCGATGGCCTTTTTACCAAATTCTTTCAAATAGCCGGTCAATTGATCCGTAAACCAGCCTTGCAAGGCCTCATAATCCTGCAAATTCAATTGCCGCATGCGAGCCTGGCAGTCCGGGCATCTTTTCCAGACTGTCTTGGGCACTTCGTCTCCACCGATATGAAAATATGGCCCGGGGAAAAGCTCGCAATACTCCTGCAGCAGCTCTTTGACAAAGTCCATCGTGGCGTCTTTGCCGGGGCAGAGTATGTATTCGAATACTCCCCAGGAATTGGCAGAACGGTATTTGTGGGGTTCGCAGCCCAGAGCGGGATAGGCCTGCAGCAGGGCCAGACTGTGCCCGGGAAGATCGATCTCCGGGACGATGGTGATGCCCAAATCCGCAGCGTAAGCGATCAGCTCCCGAATCTCATCCTGAGTGTAAAAGCCACCATAACGGCTGCCATCCTGCTGCTTGCGCCAGGCGGCGATCTCGCTAAGCAGCGGAAAGCGCTTGCTCTCAAGGCGCCAGCCCTGATCGTCGCTGAGATGCCAGTGCAGATAGTTCAGCTTCAGATCTGCCATATAATCCAGGTAACTTTTCACCGTGTTCATCCCAAAGAAATGCCGGCTTTCATCCAGATGCAGACCCCGATAGTCATAGCTGGGATAATCTATAAAGCGGCCGCAATTCAGCTTTCCAGCAGGGGAGCTCGTCGCCAGATAGATCAGCTGTTTGAGGCTGCTGAAAGCGTAACGGAAGCCATCCATGCTTTTGGCGGAAAGGGTGATCTTTGGGGGCTCGATGCTGATCAGGTGCATATCCTTGTGGCTGGCTGCGATGCGCGGCATCTGCAAGAGGCGCAGCTTCATCGGCGCTGCCGTAAAAAGCTCCGGTCGGGCTGCCTTCTGCTGCTCATAAAAGTCCTGAAAGCGGAAAAGCACGGCTTCCAGACCCTCAAAAGTCTGGGGTAAAACGAGGGTAAAACTCTGCGGCAGCGGAAGCTGTTCACTGCTGAGCTCGGTTTCACGCGGGAAGGGGATCATCTTTTAGCTCCAAACGTAAGGTGATTATTTCAAAGGGTTTTACGCTGAACTCACGGTTCATGAATATCTCCTGTTCTGGCTCTTCCAGCATATTGCATTTATAGATCTGTGCGATGGGCAAGAGGGTGAAAATGGACTCCACACAGTGACGTCCCAAGGGCTCATGCAGCCGCAGAATGATGGCCTTACCGCTCTCTGCCGGTTTGATGATATTCAATATCAAAGCGTTGTGGGCAAAGTGCAAATCCAAAGGCTGCAGCGGAGATCTGCCCTCTGTGAGAATCAGCTCTGCTTCAATGCTTTGCGAGAGGCTCGCCAGCGGCGCCTCGGTAAAATCGCAAGCATCGCAGAAGAAGCCGTAGCTATAGCTTTGCGGGCCGATATCGGCTTGGGGATCCACATCTGCTGGGCTGCGCAAAAGAGCCAGCTCCAGCCGGTTTTCATGGGCGGAATATCCGTATTTGCTGGCTGCAAGGAGAGCGCAGGTGCGTCCCGGTTCACTCTGGGCTACAAAGCCTTGCGCCGGAAAGTCGAAGCGCGCAGCTTCCCAGGCGTTTTGCGGCCTGGCACTGCGGGAGAGCAGCCCCATCTGGATACCGCAGTCCACCTTCTGCGAGAAGACATTCGTGCAAAAGGCCACCCGCAGCATCCGGTGATGCTCCTGCCAATCCACTTCGTGATGGATAATCAGGTGCTTTGCCTCCGGCATCAGTTCTATGACCTGTTTTATGGTTGATTTACCGATCTTGATCTCATGCACAATGCGGGCATAATCCCCCAGGCTGAAAGCCTCTGTCACGCTGGCTTCAGCAGCCTCCTGCGGGGTGGTTTCACGGTAAAAATGGTTGATGTCCCAGGCGCCCCAATTGTTCGGCTCATCCTCCCAAAGCTGCACCAGGTTTGATTCTCCTTCCAAAAACTCTATACCGCCGCAGACCATGCTGAGCAGGCTTCCTCTGGGGCTGATCTTCACCTGTAGATGGCTGCCTTTTAGCAGATAGCCATCCCCATCTGGCACTATCTCTTGGCGTTCGTTCAGCAGGGGTGAATATTGGGCAAGAAAGCTGAGGCTGCCCTTGCTATAAGGCTCCAGGCGCAGCAGCAGCTTTAGTTCTTGCTCATCCCGGATGGCGTAGGGTATTTCGCCTTGATCCAGAAAGGCCGCATAATCCCGGTAGGCCAGCGGGAAGCTGAGCCAACGCTGAACCGCAGCAGGGGCGGGATTGAAGATGCTGTAAGTAAGCTCATGAGGCTCCGAAATCAGGCTGTTCCGGATGTAGCTCTGCAAGGCGGCATGGTTCTTGCTGCTAAGCTCATGTGCATCGCTATAAACCTGGCTAATGGAGCTTCCCGGCAGGATGTCGTGAAATTGCAGCAGCAAGGTATCTTTCCAGATGGGATGCAGCAGTGCGGGGTATTCCAGCCGGCCGCCTGCCATCGCCCTTAGCACAGCAATCCACTCTGCCGCATGCAGCAAGCGTTCACTTTGCAGATTGTCCTTTTTCATCCTGGCCTGGGTGGTATATGTGCCGCGATGAAATTCCAGATACAGCTCCGTGTAGCATTTGGGCAGCTTATCCTCCGGGATTCTTGCGAATTCCTCAAAGAAATCCGCCGCTTTGCTAAAAATGAATTTCGGGCTGCCTTCCAGGTCTTGCTGGCGCAAGCCGTATTCGATATGATTCCGCGTAGGTCCGCCGCCGCCATCACCTATGCCATAGAGATTCAGAAAGCCCTCTGCCAGTTCGGCCTGGGCGAATCTGCCCTGGGTGGCCAGAAATGCCGAAGGACTATTGGAAAAGTTATAATCATTGGTGGGCAATTGATGCGCCCGCACCTGAGACCCATCTATGCCCTGCCAGATAAACAGGTGTTTGTCAAAGACGTTGCTCTCGTTCCAGGACAGCTTTTGCGTGATGAAGTAATCCACCTTACAGCCCTTCATGATCTGGGGCAGATTGCCGGAAAAGCCAAAGCAATCCGGCAGCCACAGATAGTTTGGGACAATGCCAAATTCCTGGTCAAAGAAGCCGCGGCCGTAGCTGAATTGACGAATGAGGGATTCACCACAGGGGAGATTGGTGTCAAATTCCACCCAGGAGGCACCCTGAACCTCCCAACGTCCCTGTTTCACAGCATCCTGCACCTCCTTATACAAGGCGGGATAATCCTGCTTGATCCACTGATATAGCTGCGCTTGCGAGGCCCCGAAGATGTAGTCGGGATAGCGCTCCAAGAGGCGCAGAGCATTGGCAAAAGTCCGCCCCCCTTTGCGTTTGCTTTCCCGTATGGGCCACAGCCAGGCCAGATCCAGATGCGCATGGCCTATACTATAAGCCTTGAGCGCGCTGGCCTCGGCCGGCCGATCCAAAAGCTTTTTCGCTATTGCAAAAGCCTTATCGGCATCACACCCCCAGACATTGCAGATTTCATTCAGGCCGTAGATGATTTTTGCCCGGCGCACAGAGCTTTGGGGCAAGGCCACCGCCAGATCATTGAGCAATTCCAGATCCAAAGCAAACTGATATAGCTCTTCATCAAAGAGGCTGAGCGCACACACGGCCAGGCGATATTGCTGTTTCCCCGCTCCGAAAAGATCATTGGCCGCAGCCTCTATAAATAGCTCAAAATTCCCCTCAGCATCGGCGATATCCGCCAGCGGGACATAGTGTTTGGCGGCATTGTGATACCAATCCACCTTGGGAGTGAGCCCCTGCCAGGGCTTGCCACCTATCGTCACGCAGGCCTCTCCCTCACAATCAAAGTGCAGCCCCTGCTGTGAGGCCGGATGCTGATCACTGAGCCGGCCGCATACCTTGAACCAGGCCGAACCCCAGACCTCGCTCCAGACGTCGCCGCATTTGATATCCTGCCATGTGGCGCTCTGCGCAGCCTGCCAGGGTATGGGCTCCGGATCATGAATATACTGCATCTGCAACGGCTTAAACTGAATGTAAAGCGCATCTTTCTGCCGCTGAATGAAGCGGGTTATGCGCTCCAAATGTATCTTTTCGTTTTGCATTTATTTCTCCATCGGGATCACTATCCCTTTGATAATTATATTTTGGAAGAAGATAAAGACCAGCAGCGTGGGAATGGCTGCGATCACCAGGGCTGCATAGCCCACCGAGCTGCTGGCGCGTTGCATCAGCTCATAGATATGCACCATGAGGGTCCACATGGATTGGTCCTGACATACCAGAAAGGCAAACAGGAAATTGCGATAAGCGGCATTGAAAGCCCCCAGGGCGATCACCGCCAGGATGGGTTTGCTGAGGTAGAGCGTGAATTGCCAAAACAGTCGGAATTCTCCCGCTCCATCCAGCCTGGCGCTTTCATACAGCTCCCGCGGCAGGCTATCAAAGAAGCCTTTGAGCAGGAAGATAAAGTAGCCATCTGCCGCCGCAGGCAAGACCAGAGCCCAAAAGGTATTGAGCAGATTCAAGCGCTTCAGCATCAGGAAGTTTGGGATGCCCATCACCATCGCCGGAAAGGCCATGGTGAGCATAAACAGCATGATCAGTTGATAGGAAAAAGAGGGCTTGAACCTGCTGAGAGCATAAGCGGCCAGAGGATTCACGGTGAGCGCCAGCAAGATGCTGAGCAGCACATAAATAGCGGTATTGCGCAGCGACCTGGCATCGGAGAGCATCTGCTCCAGCGCCATGGCATAATTGCGCTTGATAAATTCCCGCTTGATGGCGGGTTTACGCAGGCTGAAGTAGTGAAAGTCCAGATCCGCAGCCGGAAAGTTTATCTGTGCAAAGCTAAGGTAGCTGCTGCCCCAATCCCGATTTAGCTCTTTGATATCAGCATATTGCAGAGAGCAATAGTCCCTGAAATCCTGGGCTATATTCAGGATTGTGATCTGCCGCGGCTGCGCATGATTCTGCAAAAAGAAGCTGATGTCTTCGATGATCGCTCCGGAAAATTCCTGTGGCACCGAAAGCTCTGCAAAGCTGCCAAAATCGCTCTGCCAGGCCACATTCAGCATGTCTATCCCGTCGTACTTTTGCCGCAGCATAGCCCTGAAATCCGCCATCCCCGCCTCGTTGATCTGCAGATGGTGCACGTTCACCACTTTTTTAACATAGTGCAGCCAGTACTTAGCCAGAGGACTGTCGGCTCCGGGATAGCTCTGCGGCAGATGAATATCCTCCCAGCTTTGATACTTCGTGCCCCAGGCCGTATTCAGCGAATCCAGTTTGCTCGCAAAAGCTGGGATCAATTCCGCATTCACAAAGGCGCCTTCGGGATTGATGTAATAGCGCATCCAGAGCGGGCTCTC
Organism: Candidatus Cloacimonadota bacterium; assembly: GCA_023230795.1. GTDB lineage: Bacteria > Cloacimonadota > Cloacimonadia > Cloacimonadales > Cloacimonadaceae > UBA5456. The sequence continues at coordinate 3,933 of JALNWR010000020.1, read as the reverse complement.
TTCTTTGAAGCGGCGGAAGCGTCCCAAAAAGCCCTGCCTGGAGCTTACGAAGTTGCGCTGCAGGATCTCCTTTTCCTCCACTATGATCTCTTCCCAAAAGCGGGCACCGGTATTGTATTTGCGGTTAAAGACCAGCAGGTCACCCTCGTTTTCAGCGCGAATCTGCTTGCGGTAGATGCGTTGTGCCAGGGGGTAAACTCCTCTACCATAATGCTCTGCCAGATAGTAATGATACACCCCGTAGCGCCCCTGATGCTCCTGTAAAAAGTCCTCCCAGAGCTGAGGCAGCTTCGGGGTGTGCCCTGGCGGCAGCTGCACCTCACGAAAGGAAATCCAGCTACCGGGATAGTTATCCATCAGGCGGCTGCTTTCCTCGTTATAGCGGCTTTCCAGATACTTTTGATACAGCACTTCATCGTTGTAAAAATAGGCCGGGATCAGGTCCATGCGATGGCTGTCTGCCCCGCTTTTTACCGAAGAGGAAAGCATCAGCAAAAACGGATATACCATGGTGATGGCACCCAGAATCAAAACCAGATGGATCAGGGCATCCAAAATCTTGTATTTACGGCGATTGCGTCCCACTTTACCGATGATGCTCATCTGGTATCCTCCTTCAAGCTGCGAAATTCCATCCGCGAGATATATTTGATCTGCATCACAGTAAAGCCCATCAAAAGCAGGCTCAGCATCCAAGCCATGGTGGTGGCCAGACCAAAATTAAGATACAAATAGGCCTTTTCAAAGATCATCAGATCTGCCACCCGGGTGGCTTCATTGGGCCCGCCAAAAGTCATGATCAGGATGAAATCACTGGATTGAGCTGCTACAATGAAGGCTGAGATCAGCTGGATGGTAATCAGGGATTTGAGGCTGGGAAACACGATATGGCGGATCTTGCCCACAAAGCCTGCTCCATCTATATCCGCAGCCTCATAAAGCTCATTTGGAATGCACTTTAGCGCCGCCAGATAGATCAGGCTGCCCGGCCCCAGTCCCGCCCAGACCGCCGGCAGCACCACGCAGAGCATAGCCAGCTTTTCATCCAATATCCAATTGCTTTTGGGCAGGCCAAAGGCCATCAAAATCTGATTGAAAGCTCCGGTATCACCGGGATGGTAAAGCAGCTTCCACAAATAGATTACGATCACGCCGCTAATCACGGCCGGCAGGTAAAACAGCACACGGTAAAACAGCTTCCCGCGGGACACTTCCTGCAGCAAAATAGCAAGAATGATGGGACTGAAAAAGCCCAGGCCGAGGCTGAGCGCCATATAATAAAAAGTTCGCCCCACCGATGCCCACCAGGATGAATCCCAGAGCAATTCCGCCAGATTCGCCAGACCCACAAAGGAACTGTGCCCCACCAGATGAAAATCCTGCACGGCCATCACGCTGCCGCTGATCAGAGGAACGTATTTCCACATGAAAATGCTGATCACAGCCGGGGCCAAAAGCAGGATAATCCAACCCTTAGCCCTTCCCGTAAGGCGTTTGGGCACCTTCAGCTGAGGGCTCAGAATCTTGAATACCCGCCAAATGCTGAAGGCAAAAACGAAGAGGATCAGCGCCGCAAACAACGCTGCCAGCCGCTCGCGCTTGAGCTGCTCTTTCTGACTGATTACTCCGATCATCTCCTGATTTGTGCGGGCCTGAGCACTTTGCAGAACCTTCAATATCGCTGCCTGCCGTGCCCCGGGATCTCTGGGAAGCTTGCCCGAAAGCTCCATTCCCAGCAGTTCATCCAGGGGATAAGTCATATATTCATATACCTTTTGGCAATTGTCCCCATAAGGCTCCGGATTGCCTTCCAGCATGGCTTTTTCAAAGGTCTCCAGCCAGCCCTTGGGGGCATAACGCAGATAATCTTCATAGCCGTAACGCTTCAGAAACACAGGGTTTTGCATGCGCCCATAGCCGCTTTCCACCATCACCTTGAGCCGGATCTGCCGAGCCTCTTCACTATCGTAAAACCGGATGTATTGCCAGGCCGCTTCCCGCACCGCCACGGCATCCCGAGCCCCCAGACCGCCGTTGTTATCAGTGCCCGCTCCGGAAAAGATGCCCATCATGCGACAATTTATCTCACTGCCACCATGCCCGGAAGGACCTGCCGGACTGGGCGCAAAGCCGTATAGATTGGGATCGTATTTCCCGCCCATATTCTGTTGCGAAAGATAGTCCATGCGCATCCCGATCTTGCCATCGCTCCACTGATTTCCCCAATTCGAATCCCGCATGGCATAGCCGCGCTGGCTACGGCCATTTTCATCTATCCAGGGCTCTGTAACTAGATTCAGATAATAGTCCATCGCCTGCACTCCGGCTTCGCTGGCAAAGCTGGCCTGCCAGCTGTCGGTAGCAGCATCGTAAAGCACTGCATCTCCACCCGCTGCCCACAAAAAAGGCAACCAGTCATAAGCCGCCTGAGTGCCGGTGGCAAATGTAGTGCCATAATTTCCCAGCTCAGGATCGGTAAGCTGCCGTGCATAAGCCTTAAATTCTTCCCAGTTTTCTGGAGGCCGCCCCGGGTCCAGACCCACCCTGCGAAACATATCCTTGCGATACATCAGCACCCGCACCAGAGTCTCATAAGGCAAAGCCCAGATGCGCTCTTTTTCCTCGCCTTTCCTCTTCCGCTTAATCACCTGCCACACCGGCTTTTCCACCCTCAAGTCCAGCATAGCAGGATCCTCACGGGCGATGAATTCATCCAGCGGATACAAGAGATTATTCTGGATATAAGTATCACTCTGACGAAAGTTTACATAGATTATATCAGGTGCCACACCCCCCGCTATGGCCAGCAAGGGGCCCGAATCCATTTCCATACCCTCTATCTTGATTCCGGAAAATGCGCGCAGATCAATATGCGGATACTTTTCTCGAAAAGCCTGCACTACCGCCAGATTAGCCTTGGAATTGGCGTCGGTGTGCCGGGGATCCGGAAGTTCAAACACCTTCAAAATCACCGGTTTGGACACAGCAGCCAAACCTAAGGCATGCACCAGCAGTAAGATACAAAAGACAGAGCGCCGAAAACAGTTCATGAATCACATAGGGCAATTGTAGAAGAATCTGTCAAGAAGCTTTTGGGCTGACATTCCCGCATTTTTACGGGAGACAGATTATTGGGTGGCGGGTGTTTGCTATCTGAACTCACATGAAATGGATTTCTTAGGGTAGGTAATGAGAGTAAGATTTTTGAAGTCCAAACGCCTAAGTAACAGATAGTAAATGCATAATATCATAAGGCATTTGGACTCCAAAAATTATTGGGTGGCGGGTGTTTGCTATCTGAACTCACATGAAATGGATATCTTAGGGTAGGTAATGAGAGTAAGATATTTGAAGTCCAAACGCCTAAGTATCAGATAGTAAATGCATAATATCATAAGGCATTTGGACTCCAAAAATCAGGTGTGCTATCTGAAATGTCGTCTCTACAGGACTCAAACGCTTGTTGGGCTTGCGTTTTACTACCTGAAATAGAGTAACACTGGGACTCAAATTTGAAGCTATCTTATGACGAATAGTTCATGACCTTGCCAATCATGCTGGAAGCCAGGCCCAGCCAGACTCCGCACCTTGAGATTGGACTTGCAGCTAACTCGCTTTTAACTCGAGATGACTCGAATCCTCGAGTGGACTCGAGTTAAAAACGAGTTAAAATTGAATTGAAGATATGGGTGTGTGCCGTCCTAAATAAGTTGACACCTAACCCAAGGATAAGGAGATTGAATTATGAGCCAGGAAGGGAAAGGAAAACGAAAACAAAATCGTTACTCAGTAGCGTTTAAGATGAAGGCAGTAGAAGAGAACAAGAATCAGGCATTCCTTCAAAATATTGAACTACTCTGGCATTCCCCCAAAATATCGAGTCACTCTTTTGATAAAGAACTTAATGATAGTATCTTAGCTATCATCTATGCC